>CAYNKH010000132.1:0-7897 GCA_964397745.1 uncultured Bacteroidales bacterium
AAGTAAGATATAATTATATTGATTATTCTCAGGAATATGTCGAGTTTTTGATTGAGAAAGTTTACCCCGAATGCGAACCTTTTAAGCATCTATCCCGTGATTTGATAGAGCAAAGGGAATCATTTTGTAAGAGTGGCAGGAATTCAAAAGACAGAGAAGCTAATCCTCAAAGCCACTTTCCATTGGAAAGGACAATAGAATTATATGACAAAAAATACGGTGCTGGTAGATATCACTCAAAATATGATGCAGTTGAGAAAATCGAATCTGCAGCAAAACCATGGGATTTAAACAGTTTTAAATATTGCAAATAAAAAGCTTTTAATATTATTACCAGTTTTGTGGATCGGAGAGATATTTACTTTCCTATTTTTGATTAGATTTAGGTTTAATTGAAGAAGGAGATTATGTAATTCATATCAAAAGCACTCCTATTATAAGTAAAAACAAATCACAAAATACCAATAAAGTATTACTATAAATGGTTTAATAAAAACTTGCTTGTAGGCGGTAAAGTATATTTAAAGTGCAGCTTTGTCTTTTTTTTTAATGCTCTTTTGTAAAATAACACTATGCTCGTTATTTTTGTTTGCTTTCTATTGCAAATCACACATATTCAAGCATGTTTCCATAACATATATTATGTTGCTCACATAATTTCACTAAAACCGCTTGTTTTTTTTACATAACAAAAATAAATGATGCTTTTGACTCTTTTACATATTTTAAATATCCATAATATCATCATTTTAAACCTATAGGGTTTTACCATAGAGTAGCAATCTTATTATATATTATTTGCTTTTATGAATTGATAAGACAAACAATTGCGAAATATTTATTACTCCTTTGTTTTTGAGATTTATACCTTAAGTAAGTTCAGTTACTCGCTCTATCACGGCACTCTGTATAAGACTTGCCTATTATTTGTCGATTTGACACAAAGACGCTGTATTTTAATGGTGTTTGAACAAATAAATATAGATATGAAAAATTTAAACTTTAAATACAAATCCGAATTATTACACCTTATGGTATAGAATTGAGATGTCAATTTTATCCTGAATTAAAAATTAAAATTATCACTTAACCCTAAAAATTGAAATATGAAAACTTTATTTAATCGAAACAAAACAAAATTAAGAAATCTTTTGAATTTATCTGCTAATATTAATAAGTATATAATTACTTGTGCAATAATAGTAATATTCTTTGGTATTATTACGCCAACAGCTACATTTTCGCAAGCATCTGCAAGTACGAATTATTCGACACAAACTGGAAACTTGGGAGCAACATATAGTTGGATAGATTGTTCTGGAGGGACTTCAATTGTTTCTGGAGATGACAATCGTGGCAATGTGGATTGGCCATTCAATTTTAATTTTTACAATAATGCATACACAACTTCTAATAGCCTAAGTGTTGCGACAAATGGTTTTATTAGATTAGATGGTCTTGCGGCTAGTTATAGTTGGTCGGCTTCAAACTCATATAATCTTACTTCGACAGCAACAAATTTTGGTCAGATTATTTCGATGGCAATGTACGATGCATACGTCGGAAGAGCTGGGTCTTCATGGGTAAAATACCTTGTTACCGGTACAGCTCCTTATCGAGTTTTAACTATACAATATAATGATTTATCAATTCCATACTATAGTTATAATTCTGTGGATGTTCAAGTTAGCTTTTATGAAACTTTAAACAAAGTAGTTCTGAAACTTGGAGCAGATAATATTTCACGCTCAGGAGTTGATATGGGTATTCATAGTGGTGTAACTGGATATTTTCATAAATGGCAAGAGGTTAGAAGTGGTACAAACAACACCTGGATAGAATATACTCCACCAATTAAAGTAAACGCAACATCTGGTGCTCCCTTAGCATATTACTCATCTTTAAAAGCCGCATTTAATAATATTAATGATGGTATCCATCAAGGAGAAATAATTGTAAGCATTCAAGAGAGTACAATTGAGACAGCATCAGCAAGTTTAAATGGTAGCGGAATTGGTAGTGCAAATTATACTTCAGTTACTGTTTTTCCAACTCAATCAGGATTATCGGTTAGTGGAGATTTATCAACCCCGTTAATAGATTTAAAAGGTGCAGATAATGTTACAATTGATGGTAGAGTTAACGCAACTGGAAACTCTGTCGATTTGCAAATTATTAATTCAAGTACATCATTCGCTGCTGGTATTTCAACTATCCGATTTATAAATGACGCATCGAACAATACTGTTAAATACTGCACTGTAAAAGGCTCTGAATCCAGAGTAAGTGGAGGGGTTATATTTTTTGCAACAACAAATCAAACATACGGAAATAATAATAACATAATTGAGTATAACAATATAACAAATGTAAGTGATTTATACCGACCTGTAAATGCAATTTATTCTGAAGGGACAAGTGGTAAAGCAAATAGAAATAATACCATTAGGAATAACAATATATATGACATTTTTAAACACTCTTCAACTTCTAATGGTATTTATATAAGTAACAACAGCACTGCATGGACAATTACCGATAATAGTTTTTACGAAACTAATCCATTTTCTCCAACAGGAGCGGTTGCTTACAATGCGATAAAGATTGACAATATAACTGGTAGTGATTTTGTAATTGCTAACAATTATATAGGTGGAAATTCTCAAAACTGTGGTGGTACTGCTTTAACAAAAACAAATTCTGCAAACAATATTTTTAATGGAATATACATAAATATTGGATTATCAAACAATTGTTCAATTCAAAACAATACAATCAAAAATATTAATTGGACTAACTCAGGAAATGCTACGTGGTCGGGTATTAATGTTGTTAATGGAAACCTATCAATTGGAACAACTACTGGCAATACTATAGGTGCGACTACTGGAACAGGTTCAATTACTGTTATAGGTTCAACAAATGGTCAAGATATATATGGAATAAATATTTCTAGCAATGGAAATATAGAATGTAAGAACAATTTAATTGGTTCAATAAGTTCCAACAATCAAGTTGCACTATCAAGCAATATTTTTGGAATTAGTTATACAGGAACAAATGGAGTAATTTCAATTGAGAACAATACAATTGGGAGTACAACGACAGATAATAGTATTCTTGCCAGTTCAAAAAGCACTTCTAACCGACAGTCAGTTGTTGGAATCAGTAGTAGTGGTACTGGTAGCGTAATTATCACTAACAATACAATTGCTAATCTTACTAATTCTGCAACAGCTTTATCAAGTTCTCCAACATTTGGTATTATAACTACTGCTGGATCTAATTCCATACTAAAAAATACAGTGTATAATATTTCTACTGCTAGCAGACAACCAGGAGTTGGATCAAGTGCATCTGCTATTGGGATTATACAAAAGAGCAATGCCCATGGAACATCTCAACAAATTAACAATAATACTATTTATGATATATCGAACACACATGCGAGTGAGAAGGTAAGTGTTTATGGAATTTACAGTGAAGGTACTACATCTGGGACTAATACAATTAATGGGAATTTTATACATAGTTTATCTGTATTATCTTATAATGTCTCATCTGTAATTAGTGGAATTGCATTGTTTGATGGAGCTACGACAATATCTAATAATGTTATTAGCTTGGGAAGTGGTCTTGAAAATGGACATCTGATTTACGGAATATGGGATAATGGTGAATCAACAACTAATAATGTTTATTTTAACACTGTGTATATTGGAGGAACAGTTACTGGTACAACAACATCTTCAACAAGTGGATTATTAAAAGCTACAAACAACTCTACTAGTAACTATAGAAACAATATTTTAGTAAACTCACGCTCTGGCGGATTCGGAGGCTCTCATTATGCCATAAACCTTGCTGGAACAACGAATTTGACCATAGATTACAACGATTATTATGTTACAGGAACTGGTGGAGTTTTAGGATATAATAGTGGTAATATAGCATCTGTACCTATTGTTGTTGGGCAGGATGTAAATAGTTTAAATCTCAATCCTGTTTTTACTAATGTAAATGGAACAGATGCAAACGACTATTATGCAGCTACAGACTTAACTGGTGTAGCTGGAACAGGAGTAACAACTGAGTTTTTTGGAGTAACTAGATTAACACCACCAAAAATGGGAGCTTTTGAAGCTGATGTATTTATTTGGCAGGGAAGTACAAATACTGATTTTGCAACATCTTCAAACTGGACAAATGGAATTGTTCCACCTAACAATGCAGATATTCATTTTGCACCAAACCCAGACAATGATTGTGTTTTAGACCAAAATAGAACAGTGAAAAGTATTTTTAATTCACAAAGTACCGACAAATTGGTCTTAAATGGTCATCAGCTTACTATAACTGAAAACTTAAATTTAACTAACGGAGCACAAATTGATGCAAATTCGTCATCATCTAAAGTTATTTTTGCTGGGGAATCTCTCCAAAGCATTCCTTCTGGTTCATTCGTTTCAAGTATTGTTGAGGGAATGGTAATAAATAATATAAATGGTGTTTCTCTAAACAGTGATTTAATAATTGCTGATAATCTAAATCTTACCAACGGACAATTTAATATAGGTGCAAATACTTTAACAATAAACGGAACAATTACGGTTCTTTCAGGAACATGGTTAGGTGGTGTATCAACAAACATCGCAATTGGTGGCAATGGTGTCGCAACAACTCTTCCAGCTGTAGATTTAAACAATCTTACTTTGAATAGAGCTGCTGGGGTTTCGGTTAATGGGGATATACATATTCATGGTTTATTAAGTCTTAGCTCAGGAACTTTAGATATTGGACCAGCAAATCTTTTAATTTGTGGAAGTTCTCCTGTTAGGACAAATGGAAATATTGATGTAAGCGACCCGTCTGCGTCTATTACATTTAATAATGCAAGTGCAATGGTTTTGGTTCACAACTTATTTGCAGGAGAAATAAATAATATTAACATTGTTGGAATTGGAGGCATCACGTGCAGGGATAATATAACAGTTAATGGAATAATGAACATTACCTCGGCAAATCCTAATTCAACAAAAGGAGCTTTAGATATGCTTGATGGCACAACACTTAAAACTCTATATATGGGAGCAAATGCAACAAATATTGGGATAGGTGATGTTACAGGAATAATTAGCAGAACTACAATTAATGCAGAAACAATATACACATACGGTCATCCTAAAGCAACAGCATACTTTCCTAATGAGGGAACTTTACCAACTGAATTAACTGCAAAGATAACTATTGGAGGTGCTCCAACTTGGAGAACTGGTGCTATTAATAGAGAAATACAAATTATTCAAACTGGTGGTGTTGCAACTAAGGCAATGTTTACCTGCCATTATTTAGATTCTGAATTAAATGGAAATGTTGAAAACAAATTAGTTTGGTGGACTCAATATATGGATTACGAGTATGGTAGATCTGGACAAAACACTGATGAGAATTGGGTAAGTCTCTCGAATATTGATGTTGCATTTTTCTCAAGCACTTTTGATAATGCTAAAAGTCTTACACTAGATGAGTTTAGTGATATTACAACAATAACATGGAATGGTTCTCTTTCAGATTCTTGGACAAGTGTAGAGAATTGGACACCAAATTCAGGGCCATCTCCTGAGAAAAACATTGTTATCCCTAATGCTTTAACCACTCCAAACGATCCAGTACTACCAGCAACAACAGAGGTTAAATCAATAAGCATACAAGCAAATGGCATTTTAAATGCAGAATCAGGTGCTGTGTGTACAATTAATGGAGCAGGAGGAGCATGGATTAATACAGGTGGAACATTAAATCCAAATAACAGTACAATTATCTTCACAAATGAAGCTGCAACAATGTCAGGCAAAACAAATTTTCATAATCTAACAATAGACTCTGGAGCAACATTAACTCTAAATAATAACGGTGCAGCTAGAATTGGAGGAGCAGTAACAAATAATGGTTTATGGCATGTTGTAGCTGGTGGTTCGACGGTTGTAGAATATAATGGTGCAGATCAAACTGTTGTTATCCCGAATCCTGCAACCAACAGATATCATAATCTTGTCCTAAGTGGTAGTGGAATAAAAATCTTACCAGCAACAGCTTTAAATATAAAAGGTAATCTTATAATATCAGGAACAGCAAGTACAACTGCTGCCGAATCATTAACAATTGGTGGAGAATTAGAAATTACTAGTGGTGCAACATTTGCAACAGGCAATTTTGACCATTCTATTGGAGGTCATTTTGATAATTCAGGAACATTCACGCCTATAGCAGGAACAAGCATTACCCTTAACGGAACAGCTACACAAAATATTTTAGGTGAAACGCCAAGCAGTTTCGAAAAATTAATTGTAAATAATAATGCTGGAGTAACAATTTATACAGATGTTAGCATGAATAATACGCTAACACTAACAAGTGGAACATTAGATGTTGGAAATACCTTATTAACAATTAATGGCGATTTAATAAAAACATCTGGATTTTTAGATGTAAATCCAAACTCTTCACTTAGTTTTGGTGGAACATCAGCGCTAAGTTTGCCAAATGCCTTGTTTACATCAATTGCATCTCTAAATAATTTAACTATTAACAGAACAGGAGGCGTTATAGCAAGCTCTGATTTTACAGTAAATGGCATTCTTAATCTTCAAAGTGCGAATCCTACTTCTGGAACAATTGGGAGCTTTGACATGAGTACATATACTCTGAATTTGGAGGAAAATTCTTCAATTATTGGAGATGGAGATGTTACAGGTATTGTGAGAAGAGAGCATAATTTTGAAACAAATATCGGATATGCATTTGGAAGTCAATATACTAATATAAGTTTTGTAGATGAAAGCTCAAAGCCAAGCTGGATAAGCTTAGAAGTAATAATTGGTGCTGTTCCTACCTGGGACTCTTGGACACCAGATGGCAAGGTTTCAAGATTATACAAAATTGCCAGTTCTGAGAACTCATCAACGTCTCAGGCAATAATCAATATGCGTTATCTTGTGTCTGAAATCGCAGCTGCACCAAACAACGATGAATCTAAATTAGTATTTTGGCACAAATTTACCCCTTATGATAGTGGAAATCCTCACGAACATGGCAAGTCGGATCAAAGTTTAACAAACCATACACTGCAAGTAACAGGAATTATATTAGGCTCTTCATCAACAGCAGTTTTAGACGATTCTCAAGTTGCAATAGCCTATTCTTTAACCACCAAAAACACTTGGAAAGGTGGATTGCTTAGCTATGAAACAGATTGGGAACAAACAGGTAACTGGACGGCAGGAACTGTTCCAGTATCAACAGATGATGTTTTGATTCCATCTGGTTTAACATATTATCCGTTACTAACATCTACATCTAACGCAGTTGTTGGAACAATCCAAATTGAAGAAGGAGCATCAATTACGGCCAATTCCTATACCCTTACTGTTTATGGTGCTGGTGGTGCATGGATCAATTATGGTACATTTATTCCTGGAACAGGAACAGTGTTTTTCGATCATGGGGTTTCAACCGAAACTGTTACAGTCTCTGGTATTACCGATTTTTATAATATTCAGGTTGGCGAGAACACTACAATTCAACCCGTATCTGGTAGTACTTTTAGAATTGCTGGAACGGCAACCGCAACACCAACCAGTAAAGCAAACTGGTCATTGGTAAATAGTACCGTGGAGTGGAATGGTGCCGATCAGGACATCCGAAACCCACAAGGGTTTGGCGGAGTTAGTACTGGTTTCTATAATCTTATATTAAGTGGAAGTGGTACAAAGACAATGGATAATTCCGTGATAAATGTTCATGGTGATTTCTCTATATCTGGGAGTGCTACAGCTTTGCCAACAAATTCCATAATTGTAACAGGAAACACAAACATTGAAAGTGGAGCAACTTTTAA
>CAYNKH010000133.1:0-7883 GCA_964397745.1 uncultured Bacteroidales bacterium
GTAATATATATTTCATTATTAATTTTGATTTTAATTATTTTTACCTGTACTAAATCTCTAATTTACAAAGGCATTGTACTGAGATAAGCTATACACTTTATTTCACTACAAAGCTTAAGACAGGCAAAAAGGTGGGGGTCGGATACTATATCCAGAAATTACATCTTTTTTATATGGACTGTAAAAATAAAATTGGGCAAGATGACGTGTTACAGGTATAAGAGCCTCGACTACTGCAAACACGATTAATAACATTGTTACAGAATCGAGGATTTGATATATTAGAATTTCATTAAGACTATGCTGATGTCGAGCCTCGCCAGAACTCGTTTTATCACTTGTTTTAAATGGGTGAGCATGACTAATTATACTTCCGTCATCAAGCTTGTGGATATGTAAAAACACACTATTATTAATCAACAAAAGACTAAGGCTCACTAAGGTAAGCCAGACCATAACAATACGTATAGCACTTTTACTTTTCACATTGGCAAAATTACAAAAAATGATTACAACCAAACACCATGTATATCATATTTTTTTACATTTATACTAAATAACATATTACATCGCATATCATCATCGCTAGGGCGACAAGGCTCCTAAATAAATAAAATTACTTATTTACCTTCTATCCAGTTAATTATCTCATCATCATCAGGAGATGTTTTAGTACCAACAACTTTCTCCAAATACCCTAATTCATTTATAAGATATTTTTGAAAATTCCAGTTTACACTAGTTGATTCATACCCATTTAGATCTTTGTCTGTAAGATATTTATATATATTATCTTTCTTTTTACCTGTTACTTTTATTTTTGCCATCATTGGAAAACTAACGCCATAATTTGTAGTACAAAACTCTAGTATCTCTTCGTTTGTGCCGGGGTCTTGATTCATAAAATCGTTTGAGGGAAAACCTATAATCACAAAATTTTGATCTTTGTATGTTTCATATACTTGCTGCAGTTCTGTAAACTGTTTTGTAAATCCACATTTTGATGCTGTATTTACTATTATTATTTTTTTACCTTCAAGCTCTTTAAAATCAAAGTTTTGCCCACTGATATCTTTTACCTTAAATTGATAAATTGGTTTTATATCTGATTTTTTGTTTTGTGCACCTAAGGACACTGATAATAACAATGAAACGATAAGTGTTGTGAAGAAAATATTTTTCATATAATTTATTTTTAACAATAACAATTAATTAAATTTAATGTTCACTTATTTTGGTAAAAACATTCTAAAAATAGAGCCTTTACCCAATTGGCTTTCGGCTTCGATTCTGCCATCATGTTTTTCGATGAGTTCTTTAGTAATTTTTAATCCTAATCCTGTACCTTTTTCTTTTTCTGTTCCATAACTTGAGTGCAGATAATTATCGTCAAAAATATTTTTAAGATTATCTTCCTGTATTCCTACACCAAAATCTTCGACTGCTATGATAAACTCATTATTTGCAAGGCTTTGGGTCATAACAATTTTAGAGTTCCTATTAGAAAATTTAATTGCATTCATTATTATATTTCTAATTGCAATTTGTATCATTACGGCATCACAATTAATTAGAAAAGGTTCTTTAGGGTCAAAAACGAGTTCTATTTCTTTTGGATGAGCAGTAATTTCGCAAAAATCTTTTATTTGTTCTATAAGCTCAGTGATATTTACACTCTCAATTTTTGTTTCTAATGTTTCTGTTTGAGTACTTGACCAATCTAACAAAGATTGTGTTAAATCATAAATTCGATTAGCGGATGAGTGGATTACTTGGGATGCCTTTTTTAACTTCTCAATATCCTCATTTTGGGCAAACCTTAATTGCAATTCACTAGTGCCCAATAAGCTACTAAAAGGATTTTTAATATCATGCGAAATTATCCTAAAGAGTTTATTCTTAGTATCAATAGTTTTCTGAAGTTTATCATAAAAATTAAGCATGTCTGCTTTAAAATATGAAGCAATTACATATACGCTCAAAAACTCAATACAATAAATCAGATGCAGAGCCTTTAATTCGATAACTCCATAGGTTTGGTACATAATAGTAAATCTGATTAAGAAAAAAGAAATTGGGAATAATATAAAAATCAGGTTCTTTTTCCATCCATCAAAAAGAAAAATGACCAAAAGTGATAAAGCTGGTAAAATATGTTCTGTTTGTCTGTCAACATCATATTTAAGAATTGTCAGCAAAGTGGTATAAAACAAAAACGCACTAACAATCAAGATTATGTTCGCTTTATATTTTCTTTTGTATTGTAAAATCCATGAGGGTACAGAAACAAGAAGAAAAAGAAGAATATCAGATACTGCTAAAAAATAATTTTTTTCGAAAAGATTTATAACAAGAAATATTATTAATATAATACTTATCGTCCAGACAGCAACATTCAATAGCTTTGCTTTACGCAATTCCAAGTAAGGTAAATTTTCATCAACTCCAAAATCTACCAAAACATTAATAAGTTTTTTTGTTTTCTTAATTATTTTCACAATCAAAATATATCATGGCTTAATTTTCATCAATCAATGACAAATATAGTAATATTTTTGTACTCACCTTTATTATACGAACTTATTTTTATATAATTCACAAATTATTAAATCACACTAAGTTTTTAGATTTAAAACTCTACACATCTTTTCCCTTCAACAACGCTAATACCAACGCTTACCGTAGTTTTAGGAAGCAAGTTTTCAGCAATTTCTGGCCACTCAATAAATATAATAGCATTAGAGTCCAAATACTCTTCAAATCCTATATCAAGTAATTCAGGGAGTTTTTCGATTCGATATAAGTCGAAATGATAAATAATTGTATTATTTTTAGTCTTATACTCGTTCACAATTGCAAAACTTGGGCTTGTAACTTCGTGGAGTACACCTAATTCTTTACAAATAGCTTTAATAAAAGTTGTTTTTCCTGCCCCCATCTCTCCATAGAATGCGAAAATACCATTTTGCAAATCGAGTTTATTTATGCGAATAAAAGTTTTTGCAGCCTCATCAATATCGTTTACATCTTGAATTATTATTTGCTCCATTATTTTGATTTCATGTGTATTAAAGGAATTATCATTTCTTGCAGTGAAACGCCTCCATGCTGAAAAGTATCTTTATAATACTTAACATAATAATTATAATTATTTGGATATGCGAAGAAGTCGGTTCCCTGTGCGAATACATAAGTTGAGCTAATATTTGTTTTAGGAAGATATGCATCATTAGGATTAAGGATTTCGAAGACATCCTTTTTATTATAGTTTAAACTTCTACCCTGTTTATATCTAAGATTAGTTGTAGTAGCTCTATCGCCAATTATTTTAACAGGATCTACAACTTGGATACTTCCGTGGTCAGTAGAAATTATCAGATTTACATCAGATTCAGCAAAAACTTTTAGCATTTCAAAAAGTGGTGAAAACTCAAACCAAGATCTTGTAATTGCCCTATAAGCAGTTGTTGTATTTGCAAGCTCTCGTATCATTTTTTGGTCTGTTCGAGCATGCGAAAGTGCATCAATAAAATTTACAACAATAGTAACAAATTGATTATTTAAGATTGAGTTAGAATTATCTGCAATTCTCTTACAAAATTTAATATCTGTTACTTTTTCAAAATAAAAACTTGAATTGATATTATATCTTTGCAAGTAAGCTTTTAACATATCTTTCTCATAAAGATTTTTACCTCCTTCTTCATCATCGTTTTTCCAAAGTTCAGGATATAATTTATTAATTTCGGAAGGCATTAGACCAGAAAATATAGAATTTCTTGAATACTGGGTCGAAGTAGGCAGTATAGAATAATAAAGCTCTTCCTTTTCTAGCCTATAAAACTGTGATAGCAAAGGTTCGAGACTTTTCCATTGATCGAAACGCAAATTATCCATTAAAAGAAATACAACTTTTTGACCATCTTTAAGCAATGGAAAAACTTTGTCTTTTAATAAATTTGGTGACAGAAGCGGTTTTTCTTCATTTTTTGGATTAAACCAACTTGTATAGTTTCTTTTTATAAATTTAGCAAAACTTCTGTTTGCTTCATTCAGTTGCATTTTGAGAACTTCGTCCATTGTACTGTCTTGAGAATTTGACAACTCTAGTTCCCAATAAGTAAGTTTCTTATACACTTCTATCCAATCTTCATAACTGAGGCTGTCGTTGATTTCCATACCTAAACGCGAAAATTCTGACTGATAAGCGGAAGTTGTTTTTGCAGTTACTAACCTATCTTTATCAATATTTTTTTTAATTGCCAGTAAAATTTGATTTGGGTTAACAGGTTTAATAAGATAATCATTGATTTTAGAGCCAATAGCTTCGTCCATTATGTTTTCTTCTTCACTTTTAGTAATCATCACAATAGGAATAAGAGGTTTAATGGCTTTGATTTTACTCAAAGTTTCAAGTCCACTAAGACCTGGCATATTCTCATCAAGAAAAATAATATCGTAATCATTATCGTTGACAAGCTCTATAGCATCGCTTCCGTTTGTAGCAGTATCAATATGATAAGATTTTTGTTTCAAGAAAAGTATATGTGGTTTTAATAAATCAATTTCATCATCTGTCCATAAAATTCTAATCTGTTTCATAAGGATTATTTTTGAATAATTATTGTCTGTCTATAAAGTCCGTGTTTGAGAAAGCATGTTCGATAGCCACATTTGGTCCAAACCCGGTTATCCAGGCACAGTTTGATAAACTCACTGCGATGAAAACTCATTTCGACAGTTGCAACACATCGCAACACAAGGCAGTGCATCGCCTTATTTTTTAATTTATCAACTTTCAAACATTCTGGACAAACACTCATTAGCTAAAATACCTAAGTTAATAGTTACTCTGATAAAATTTTAGGTATTCGTTAATATCTTTGTTTTTTCGGAGTTTTGTAAGATTTGTCTCCGAGATTACAAATATTTTGTGTTCTACATCTTTTATTTTATTAAAAACATCTTCACTGTTTCCAATTAGTTTTGAATAATTAACAGATTGTGTTTTATTTTTAAACGGTTTAACAGTTACAAGTTCGTAAGCTGCATCAAATGTTAAATTCGTAACATTAAATGTTCTCATGCTAAAGTTAAAGATATTAAAGTTTCGCACTTCAAAACTCAGTCTTTTAATATCTACATCTTGAGTTTTAACATAAATTGCATAGTAATGAGTTTCGTTTTCGTCAAACTCATAAGTCTCGATTATCTCTGGCACTCTAATTACATTTCCACTTGTGTCTGTTGTAAGATTTTCGTTACTCTGTGCTATGGGGTCGGGTCTTTCTTGAAGGTCTGCAATAAGTGCTTGTATATCAGTTGTACCAAAATAAGCAAGGATATTTTCGGCAGCAGTTGCCATCTCGTGTTCCTGATATTCTTGAATGTAATTAATAAGTGATGTTTTAAAAACTACAGTATCGCCATCACGTCCTACACACAGAATTTTAAAGAAGTCGAAATTTGCTCTTAATTCTCCATTTGGATTATTTTCGAGATAATTATTGCAGTTGTTTTTCACTACATCACAGTTAGCATTCATAAAACTATCATAAGTGTCTATATACAGTTGTATGTCTTGCTGACGTTTTTGCTCAAGCTCTCTGACAAAATTAGGGTTTTGCAACAATTTTGCATAATTTGTGTCAGGGAATTTTGATACAATCAGAGCTTTATATTTCTCCATTTCGGTATCATTACCAGTAAGTTTATTTAAAAGATACAAGTTATAATAAGAAAGGAGTAAATATTCGTTATCAGGGAATCTTTTATTAAGTTCCTCATAAGCCATAATTGCTTTAGGATAATTGGAGAATTTTTCTTTATAAATACGTCCAACATTAAATAATGCGGCAATAATACTTTCGTTCGACAAATTCATTGCCGAGTCGGTTAATGGAATATCTTGCAAATAATAAGCCCTATCTTTTGTGTTTGTAATACGACTTTGAGTACCAGCCGCAGCACTATCTTCCAATTCTGCAAGTTCATCGTCGTCAAAACTCATAGAAGACTTGTTTTTCCGTCTCCAATTATCTTCATTTTTACGTTGCCCCCATTTTTTAGCAAACTCATTTTTACCAAAACTTATTTGAGAAGGATTATAAAAATACCATTTTCCTCCACCAGGTGCACTTACATTACTCATTGAATTGCCTCGTTGCTGGTCGAATAGCATTGAGTTAATATTAGCCTGTTGTTCTAACTCTCTTTCTATTCTTTCTTGTTCAACAAGGTCAGCAATTATCTTATCGATTATTTTGTTTCTTTCTTTTTCGCTTAATCCAGCAAGCACCTGCACGCTATCTTCGAACTCGACAGTTGAGGTAAATTCCACGAGTTCATTAAGATTTCTGGAATTTGTTCGTATTTCTTTATAGTTATCGTAGGTTGCAGGCAAAAAAGCCATGCAAGAATCATAATAAATCTGAGCATTATTATAATCAAGCCGTCCAAAATATATCTCTCCAAGTTTTAAACAAGAATAAGCTTTTTGAAAATCATTTGCAACACTCTTTTCGGAAGACAGTTTATAATTAGCAATTGCCTCATCTGTTAGTCCTTGTCGAAATTGAATTTCGGCGATAGCAAAATATATTTGATCCAGATATTCTATATTTTTATCATCTCTGAGCATTCTTCTCAGAGTTTTCATTATGTCTTTATTCCCTTTTCCCTGTCCGTCAAAGCATTTTGCCATATTTATTTTGGCATTAAACTCCATTTCATAAGAGGTGTTCCTTTTTGCTACTTCGGCGTATAGTTCGGAGGCTTTTGACAGATTTTCGAGTTTTTCATAAATTTGTGCTAAAATATAAGTATATCTCAATCTATCCTTTTTCTTTTTAGAGTTTTTTGCTGCTCTAACTAGTTTTGGAATTGCATTTTCATATTGTTTTTGCTTAATATAGTAATCAGCATAAATAGCAGCAAACAGACCATCATATTCTTTTGGGAGTTCTTTTTCGGCTTCTATAAAGTCCAGAGTTTCTTTTGCATTTTTAAAATCGCCCTGTTCACTAAATGTTCTCACAAGATATAAATTAGCAATATGTCGCGACTCTTCGTTAGGGAATTGTCTCACAAGATAATCGAAGTTTTGTCGGGCATTAAGATATTCTCGTTTAATAAAATATGATTTTCCCATCAAAAGGTAGCAGTCATCAATCCATTTATTAAATTCATTTTTGTCAAAAAACTCTTTATCTTTTTTTGACATGCTTCCCGACTTTTTGGATTCTGGTTTTTTAGTAATAGAATGTATCTTTATTCCTTTTGCAGATTTTTGGATGGCCTTATCCATATCTCCTCCTGCTGCACTAGCTAAGTCCTCTTTACTATCAATAAACACATCTAGTATTTGATTATAATTATCTTCATTCTGAGAATTAATACGTATTAAGCCCCGTTTATATGCCTCATTGCCATTAAAATAGATATTATACTTTAAAGTTGTGTTATGATAAAATCTACTTGCACCTGTGTTTTTTTCGGTCGAACACGAATTAAACAATAATGCTATCGTTATAATTGATAAGGATATTAATCGTTTTCTTTTCAAACTGTTTTTCTTTATTGAATTGATAACTCAAAAATACACAAATTATTATAAAATAATAATTTTTTATTCAACCGTAACAGATTTTGCCAAATTTCTAGGTTGATCCACATTGCACCCTCTCTCAACAGCAATATAATATGATAAAAGTTGAAGAGGAATAACTGTTAATAGTGGAGCCAGAGCAAAGTCTGTTTTTGGTACTTCTATTACGTAATCAGCCATTTGCTTAATAGTTGTATCGCCTTCGGTAACAATCGCAATAATTACCCCTTTTCGTGCTTTCACTTCTTGAATATTCGACACGATTTTTTCGTATGAT
>CAYNKH010000134.1:0-7839 GCA_964397745.1 uncultured Bacteroidales bacterium
CTGAATTAAAAAAAGAGGTTGAGTTTTTTCAACAAGAAATAAAGGTTTATAAGACACAATATCATGAGCTGTTCTCGAATAAAGACGATTTAGAAAAGTTTGCAAGAGAACAATATCAGATGAAAGAAGCCGATGAAGATTTATTCATTATTATTTCGGAATAGCGAAATATTAGTTTAAGTCGGGATCTATTGGGAAGTTTTTCCAAATTTGATAACGGTCGCTAACAAATCCTAAGGATTCATTCCACATCTCCAAATGATTAGAGAATAAAAAAATGCTTGGAACATCACTAACTAACCATGAGTTAAAAGTAATTTCTTCGCAAAGTTGCCCAGGAGCCCAACCTGCATTACCAATAAAGAATTTAATATTAGTATTATTTAATGCCCCTAAGCTAACAAACATGCGAATTTCATCTAAGTCGCCGCCATAGTAAAGATTTTCACTAATTTTTTCTGCTCCAGTTATAGATTCATAAGTATGAATATAATACAATACATCAGGATTGACAGGACCTCCAACAAAAAGAGGCAAGTCACAATTATCGAATCCGTCAATAACATCCTTTAATAATATATCAGAATTATTATTAAGCACCAAGCCCATAAAAGAGTTATCAACTTCATCTACTAAAAATACGACAGATCTACCAAAAAACAAATCGTCCAATAATGGCTCGGAAATAAGTATTTTTCCAATGCTAGGTGCAACATTATTGGAAATAACCCTCAATATGTCTAGATTAATGTTCATTTAACAAATTTACAAAAAATAATAATACCAACGACAATTACATTATTTTTATTTTACCTGTTTGATATGATTTTTATTCGATTTGACCATTTTTATCGGTAAGTACATCTAAATTTAGTAAAATGCATTATTTTTATTATAAAAAATTGCTTTACTTTGTATCGAAAATCAAATGCAAATTTGATTTATCTTTTCTCTTTTTCATGGTTGATTGGGGTTAGTACAAAGAGCCCGAGCCTCCAAAGCTCGGGTTCTTTTATTTTTAACATCTAAAGCAAAGTTAAAACCAAACAATTCCATTTTATTATTCGACTTTTAAGCATTTCTTAAACATTTTACTCATAAATATTTTTGAATTCCTACCCATACCACCATAATTTAGTCAGTTACATCTAGTTCCATTAGTAAAATAAAAAATTGCGAATTAAAATAGCAGATTTCTCATCCTTGCTTTTGTCAAAGTTCGAAGTAATCCAGACGAACTCAGTTTATAACAAAACTTTAATATTTTTTTAACATATCGATTTGCTCGCAAGTATTATTTTATGTTAATTTGTAACAAAAGCTTTTTCAAATGATAGTGATAAAAGTTTTCTTTTTCATGGTTGATTGGGGTTAATACAAGAGTTCGGTACTAAACTGGACTCTTGTTTTTTTATAAACTAAAAACTATCTTAAGTTTACTTTAACTTTTACACAAATTACTCCAAAATATATCATTTTTATCGCCTTTTATCATTCACTTTAAGTATAAAGTATATTATAGCATTAACGCATGCAACATTTTAGCTCTTTAAGCTGTTTATAAGATGAAAGTAATTTATTTACTTTCCTCTTTTTCATGGTTGATTAGGGTTAATACTAAACGCCCGAGTTCCTACTCGGGCGTTTTTGTTATTAATACAATATCATAATTGGTGCTTAAGTACTCAAAATTTTTATCGCTACTCTATAATTCAGATTTCGGGAATTTGCATAGTTGCAGGTAAGAATGAAAGACTTGCAAATTATTTTACTCGTTTTCTTAAACTTATGTTTGTTCCAGATATAAGCTCATCTCCTTGTTCAATTTTATTCCTCTTGTAAAGTTTTTTAAGTTTTACTGCATATTTTTGAGAAATGTCTCGCATGGTTTCACCAGGTTTAACTATATGAGTATCGTTGCCTTTGGCTGCTCTATTGCGTTTTGGTTTAACATATATGATATCGTTTGCCGCAATAGTATCATCTTTATTTAAGTCGTTATATTTTGCTATTTGCCAAGCCATCAAATCTACTTCTTTGGCAATGTTATTAACAGTTGTTTTATTTTTTGCAACAACATAAGGCACCCTATTGTTTTCAAGTACATCATCAGCAAATAGATTTATCTCAAATCCATCATCATAATTATTTTGATTATTATTATTTCGGTTTGGCTTTTGATTAACAGGCTTTGCCTTGCCCAAATCATAATTATACAACTCGTACTTTTCAATTAAGCCTATTAGTTTTTCGGGGTATGTCGGACTGGTAGCATATCCAGCTTTTTTAAGCCCTTTAGCCCAGCCTTTGTAATCTGTAATTTCAAGCTCAAAAAGGAAATGATAACGACTGTGTTCTCTCAAAAAGTCAGAATGGTCACGATATGAGTCTTCAACATTATTATATTTTCTAAAGCATTCATTTTTAGCATCATCATCTGCATAAATTTTATCCCACTTCCAACCATGACACTTTATCCCAAAATGATTATTCCCTTGCTTTGCGAGATAAGAATTACCACTCCCCGACTCTAAAATCCCTTGCGAAAGAGTTATACTAGCAGGAACTCCAGCACGTTTCATTTCTTTTACAGCAGTTGAGCCATACTTTTCAATATACTGCTCCTGTGTCATTTGGGTAAAACCCGTTAGACATAAGCACATAAACAATATTAATAAACTACTTCGCATATACTTTAAACTAATATTTTCAAAAATATTGTAATATCGGTCAATAAAAATGTTTTTTCTCATTAAATATCAACAAATGACAGTTGAAATTTTTGGATTGCAAATAATTCTATATTTTTACTGAAAATAAATAATCTGATATGAGAGTTTTTACGAAAACAATATTATTAGTGCTGTTGTTAAATGGGCTATTACAATTTTTTAATTTTGCTAATGCCCAAGATGCTGAACTAATGGATAAATATGTTAGTTATCGAAACAGATTACTAAACGAATGGATAATTATAAGTCCAGATGTTGAGCAATTCGGAGTTAATATACCCGCAGTTGATCGAAAACTTGATACGGCAGGAAAACCTAGATGGGTAAGTTGGAGTGATGGGAATTGCAATTTTAATCATTGGTTAGGTATTTTATCAACCGAATATCGTCTTTTAAAAAACAACGGCGAAAATTATCACGAAACTCTCGAAATGTTAGTATATGCTCTACTTGCAATCGAACGTTTAGATCTTTATTCAGAATATACTTTAAGAAAACACCATAATACCGAAGAAAACATAACAAATGACATTCAATTAGTGCATTTTCCTGATGACATAAATGGATTTTTAATTCGAGATGATGTAACACTCGGATTTTGGCGACAATATCACAATCATTTTAAATCAGAATATGGGTGGCATAACAAAACAAAAGACGGTTCAAACAGGTATTTGTCTGTTTTCCAAAGAGGTGTAATTCCAAAACAAGGAATGAGCCAAGATAATATTGTTTATATGTTGCAGTCTCTGGCACTTATTAAGCAATTAGTTGATAATGAGCCAATTAAAGACATCACAGTGAATTTTATAAATAACTACATTCCTCTTTATCTAAGCGATAAAAAGATTATTTATAACGATTCAATTTATTTTGGCAAATGGGTCGAAGATATTACCGACAGACTAATTGGTCGTACGCAGCATGAATACCCAGAACAACGTATTGTTATGAAAGCACACAAGGGTACTGCCAGCCCCAATAGGTCAAATATGGGAGGCGTTCTATCATCTGCTTGGTATATAATGAACCCCATAACAAATGACCTTGTTGCCGAAGGAAATGGCGAAGATATGGGCGTATGGATGAACTCTTATGGACTTGCTGAAGCTGGAAATTTTATTGCTGAAAAAGAAATATATCATACTGATGGTTCTGAAAAAGGCTTAAGTGCATACATGTTTAAAACACTTCTTTTTAAAAACTTTAGATTTCTTAGATTTGGCGGTTTTCCCGTTCCTGAACCGCTTGACGACTACATGTTTAGAGCTTTAGCAAGTGTTGCAGATATAAATTGGACGAAAAAATCATACGATTTATTATATTTGCTTGGTGACAAGCGCGAACGTTGGACTTATGAGCATAATCCTTTAGTATTAGTTTTGCTTCACGCAGAAAAGTACAACCAAATATACTCAACAGGTAATGAGTTTTATGAAAATGACAAAAGATATTATCAGAAAATGTTAGGCTTTGCTCCAGAAAGCTTTCCATCAACCGATGACACTCGACCTGATTATCATCCATATTGGTCATCATCATCGAGACTAAACTGGCCAAACAATACAGGAAGAAGAAGCCCAAATGATGTTTGGGATTTTGCTGGCTTAGATTACTTGTTTCTTCACAATCTTTACAGATTAGTGTTTACTCCAACCGATTATAATCTTCCGCACACAAAGAAAAGTCATGCCAAAGACAAGGATTATAATAAATATCCTGAACCAAACATGAAAAATATAGATGCACAGTTTTTTCATAAACCACCTTCGGTAAACTAAATTAAAAGTGTTTCGTACTTGACAAAATTCAAAATAATCAAGTAGTTTTAATACATTTAATTGTTTTTTTATATCTTCGTAAATAATAAATAAAAATAATATGAAAGCATTTAAAGCATACGACATTAGAGGTGTTTATAACAAAGATTTTAATAAAGATGATGTATATAAAATTGGATTTTTCCTACCACAAGTACTTGATTCCAACAAAGTTCTTGTAGGACGTGATGTTAGAGCATCTTCGCCCGAGATTTTTGAATATCTAATAAAAGGTATTACCGATGCTGGTGCCGATGTTTATGATGTAGGCTTAGCAACTACACCTATGATTTATTACTCCACAGCAAAATTTGATTTTAATGCTTCGGTAATGATTACCGCATCGCATAATACGGCTGAATATAACGGCTTAAAAGTTTCGGGTACAAAAGCAAAACCTATTGGATTTGATACTGGACTAAATAAAGTTAAAGATTTGATGGAAACCACTGAAGTTGTTAAAAAATCAAAAAAAGGAGAGTTGCATGAGCTTAATGTACGTGATACATATTTTGATTTTTTAAAAAATTATGTTCCTGATATTTCTAATCTTAAAATAAGTATTGATTGCAGTAATGGCATGGCTGGATTATTTATTAAAGATTTGTTGGGCCCTGCTCCTATGTATTTTTTCGATGATCTTGATGGCAGTTTTCCAAATCACGAAGCTAATCCGCTTGTAGCAAAAAATATTGTTGATTTACAAAAACATGTGAAAGCAAACAATTCTGATATTGGTGTTATCTTTGACGGTGATGCCGACAGAGTAATGTTTGTTGATGAAAATTCTGAATTTATTTCGCCAGACCTTATGATTGCAGTTCTTGCACATTATTTTCTTGAAGAAAAAGGTCTTAAAGGAAAGGTAATTCAAGATATCCGTACATCAAAAGCCGTTGGTGAATACATCTCCCAATTTGGCAGCGAAATGGAAATGTGGAGAGTTGGACGTGCTTTTGCTTCAATAAAACTTAAAGAAATTGACGGGATATTCGGCGGAGAGTTGGCAGGACATTATTATTTTAAAGATTTCTATTATGCTGACTCTGGCCTTCTTGCTTGCTTGCTAATATTAGATGTTATTGGCAAAATGAAGCGAAAAGGTATTTCAGTTTCACAATTAATTGGAAAAATCAAAAAGTACGAAAATTCTGGGGAAATCAATTTTAAAATAGAAGACAAACAAGGTGCTATGGATGCAGTTGTTAGTTATTTTAAGGTACTAGAAGAACCTATGGCATTTTATGATTTTGACGGATATAGAATAGAATATAAAGACTGGTGGCTAAACATAAGACCATCAAATACAGAACCATATCTTCGTTTTTTGGCAGAAGCAAATTCTCCAGAACTTTTACATAGCATAGTTGAACAGGTTGAAGGAATTATTGAAGGTTTTGGAGGAAAACTTGCCAAAGGACATTAAACATTGAGAGTCTATATTTAAACCAGATTATTCGAAAGCGTTTAGCTCATGCGATTCACTAAGGCGAAATAAACTGAGTTATTATTAATGTGACGCAGTTCGATGCAGTGCCGAAATACAACAATTAGACATTATGAACAAGCACTAGATAATGTTACACATTAAAAAAATCTTTATGTCTAGTTTTTACTAAACCAAACTCACTCCATTCATTTCTGTGGGTTTTTCTAAGCCCATCAATTTTAAGATAGTTGGTGCCACATCAGCCAATATTCCATTTTCGATTTTGTTAAAAGGGCCATTAATAAGAATACACGGAACAGGATTGAGTGAGTGTGCAGTATTTGGTGAGTTATCAGAATTTAATACATAATCGGCATTACCATGATCAGCAATTATCATTATTGTGTAATCATTATTTTTAGCAGTTTCGACCACCTCTCCCACTAATGCATCAACAGTTTCAACTGCTTTTTGAATAGCCTTATACACTCCTGTATGCCCAACCATATCTCCATTAGCAAAGTTTACAACTATCAAATCATGCGATTTTTTATTAATTTCTCCAATTAAGGCTTCTTTAACTTCGGGAGCACTCATTTCGGGCTGCAAATCGTAGGTAGCAACTTTTGGTGATTGAATTAAAATACGCGATTCATTTTTAAAAATATCTTCACGACCACCACTAAAAAAGAATGTAACATGAGCATATTTTTCGGTTTCAGCTATCCTCAACTGATTTAATCCATTGTTAGCTACAATTTCACCAAGAGTATTTTGTAAATTATCTTTATCATATACAATATTTATATTCTTAAATGACTCATCGTATCGTGTCATAGTATAATATTGTAATGGAATAGTTTGCATTCCATGTTCTGGAAAATTCTGCTGAGTTAATGCAGTTGTAATCTGGCGTAATCTGTCAGTTCTAAAATTAAAACAAATTACAACATCATCTTTTTGTATTGTAGTTACTGGATTATTATGCTCATCAACCATTACAATCGGTTTTATAAATTCATCAGTAACTCCATTATCATAAGATTTTTGCATGCTTTCAATAATGTCAGTACTTTTCTCACCTATTCCGCTAATCATCAAATCATAACCAACTTTCACTCTTTCCCAACGTTTGTCGCGATCCATTGTATAATAACGTCCAACCAAACTCGCCAATTTAACTGATGAGGTTTTTAAAGCATCACTTACTTTTGTTAAAAAGCCGATTCCACTTTTAGGGTCAGTATCACGACCATCAGTTAAAGCATGTATAAATGTTTTTTTATGTCCAAGCTGGTCCGAAAGTTTTGCAAGAGCTAACAAATGCTCATCTGTTGAATGCACACCACCGTCAGAGACCAAACCAATCAAATGAACCTGTTTATCATTTTTTACAGCATAATCAAAAGCCTTATTCAATACTGGATTTTTATAAAAATCGCCATTTTCCACTGCCTTATTAATCTTAACAAGGTCTTGATATACGATTCGTCCAGCACCAATATTCAAATGGCCAACCTCCGAATTTCCCATTTGTCCATTAGGCAATCCTACATCTTGCCCAGAAGCCAATAATTCAGAATTTGGATATTCTTGTAAAAAATTATGGTAATTTGGCGTTTTTGAGTTACTTATAACATCTGATTTACTGCCGTCTCCTTTTCCCCACCCATCAAGGATCATTAAAATAACTTTTTGTTTTTTCATAATTTTAAAATATTTAAGTCTAATATTTAGTCTTTTCTAATTTTAGCACAAAATTACAATATATTTTGACAAAATTTTAAATTGTCATGTTTATAAAAACTATTCCTAAATTCATAAGTTCGTTTAAATGTATTAACCATATAGCTTGCAA
>CAYNKH010000135.1:0-7823 GCA_964397745.1 uncultured Bacteroidales bacterium
ATAAAATAGATTTTATAGCGAACGGCCAACCTCAAATAAAGTATATTTAATAGATTAAAAGCAATTCTCCCATTACTTCTGAGACCTGACACACAACGCTTTATACAGAGATTAGACACAAATAGTGCATGAAAACAAAAAAACATCTGAAGTTTTGCGTAATTGCACACAACACACTACAAAACATTGCTCTACATATAGATTTGAATATGTTAAGACTTGCTTATTACTTAATATTATTGTTTTTTTTCCAATATTAAATAAACTTTCGCTAGCTTTTATACCTTTGTCCTTCAAATAATCACTTTTCCCCGAAAAAAATCCAACATTAAATTATACAGTAGCGAGATTTCTTTCTAACACAACACAAATAAAGTAAACTTTGGAATTTAAACAGAATAAATAATTCGAATATTACGAAATTAAGTGTCAAAGATTTTGTAATATTGCAAGGAATTAAAAATTTTGATTTTTCATGAGTACAGACAGTTTATTTGCAGTTAGCCCAGTTGACGGGAGGTATTTTGAGAAAACCAGAATATTAAGAAACTATTTTTCTGAGTTTGCACTAATAAAATATCGCCTAAATGTTGAAATTGAATATTTTATTGCACTTTGCGAAATTCCTTTAAAACAACTCGAGTCTTTTGACAATTCGTTATTCCCAAAATTACGCAAGATTTACACGGAATTTGATCGTAATGATGCCCAAAGAATTAAAGATATTGAGAAAACTACAAACCACGACGTAAAAGCGGTTGAATATTTTCTTAAAGAGAAGTTTGATAATTTTAATATTTCTGAATTTAAAGAGTTTATTCATTTTGGATTAACATCACAAGATATAAATAATACCGCCACTCCTTTAAGTATTAAAGAATGTATGGACGAAGTTTATTCTCCTGCACTGCTTGAGTTAATTAACTCACTTGAAGATAAGGTTTCTGAGTGGTCAGACATTCCATTACTTGCACGCACTCATGGGCAACCAGCCTCTCCCACTCGTCTTGGAAAAGAGATAGCAGTTTTCTCAACACGCATAAAAGAGCAATTAGCACAATTAGATCAAATACCATTTAGTGCAAAATTTGGCGGTGCTACTGGCAATTTTAATGCTCATAAAGTAAGCTATCCAGATATCGACTGGAACGAATTTGGATATAATTTCGTAAACAACTATTTAGGTCTTCATCGAAGTTTTCCGACAACACAAATAGAACATTACGACAATCTTGCTGCACTTTTTAATTGCTTAAACCGTATCAACACTATTTTGATTGACTTTTCACGCGATATTTGGACTTATATTTCGATGGATTACTTTAAACAAAAAATCAAAAAAGGCGAAGTCGGTTCAAGTGCAATGCCACATAAAGTAAATCCCATTGATTTTGAAAATGCAGAAGGAAACCTTGGAGTAGCAAATGCTATATCATCGCATCTCGCAGAAAAATTGCCAATAAGCCGCTTACAAAGAGATTTGACAGACTCAACGGTTTTACGAAATATCGGAATGCCGTTTGCACATACTTTAATTGCTTTCTCATCAATACAAAAAGGGATATCAAAGTTATTATTAAATGATGTAAAAATTAACCAAGACCTTGAGCAAAATTGGATAGTAATTGCCGAGGCAATCCAAACAATTTTAAGACGCGAAAACTATCCTCAACCGTATGAGGCACTAAAAGACCTTACCCGAACAAATAAAGCCATCACAAAAGAGACAATGCACGATTTTATTGATAGTCTTAATGTTTCTAATCTCATAAAAGCGGAACTTAAACAAATCACACCTTTTAATTATACAGGCATTTAGTGAAAGACTTTTATAAAATATTTAAGTTTATTTTTCCCTACAAATTTTATGCAGGACTAAATATCCTGTTTAATATTTTGTCAACCATATTTAGCTTATTTTCGTTTGCTTTAGTAATCCCATTTCTTGGCATTTTGTTTAAATCGCAGCCATTAATTAGTAACCCAAAGCCACTTGACTTTACCAATATGGCAAGTCTTGAGCATAATTTCAATTACTGGATAAGTAATATTATTGTTGAAAAAGGCGAGTTACATGCTTTAATTACCATTGGTATTATTGTTGTGATGGCAACTTTCTTTAAAACATTAACAATGTACTTTGCAAATCATTTTATGGTACCCATACGCAACGGAGTAGTAAAAGACATTCGCAATAAATTGTTTGATAAAGTTATTATACTCCCTATTTCGTATTTTTCGGAAGACAAAAAAGGGAATATTATTGCCCGTATGACAAACGATGTACAAGAAATTGAATGGGGCATAATGAGTTCACTCGAAATGATATTTAGAGACCCAATTAAGATAATCTTATTTCTTGCAACAATGTTAGTTATAAGTTGGCAAATGACGGCTTTTGTTTTTATTTTATTGCCTGTGGTTGGTTTAATAATAGGACGTGTAGGGCGTTCACTTCGTAAAACATCAATGGCCGGACAAACCCAAATGGGCAGCCTTATGGCACAAATTGACGAAATGCTCTCTGGATTAAGAATTGTTAAAGCTTTTAATGCCG
Organism: uncultured Bacteroidales bacterium; assembly: GCA_964397745.1. Taxonomy (GTDB): domain Bacteria; phylum Bacteroidota; class Bacteroidia; order Bacteroidales; family ML635J-15; genus Bact-19. The sequence goes on from CAYNKH010000135.1 coordinate 2,558, forward strand.
AAAAACATATTTCAGGCAGATTTCGAGACACAAACGACAATTACACTGGCTTGATGAATAAAATCAATAGAAAACGTTTTTTAGCAAGTCCTTTAAGCGAATTTCTGGCTACTGCGGCAGTTGTAGCAATAATGTGGTATGGTGGAACAATGGTTTTAGGTGGCAGCAATTCTTTATCGTCTCAAGCATTAATAGGTTACCTAATAATTTTTAGCCAAATAATTGCACCAGCAAAAACACTATCCTCATCGTGGTATAATATTAAAAAAGCTATGGCCTCAGTTGATAGAGTTAACGATATTCTTGATGCAAAAAACAATATTACTGAAAAACAAGGAGCGATAAAGATAAATAGTTTTGAGCATTCAATCTATTACAAAAACGTCAACTTCTCATACACCGAAATTCCTGTACTAAAAAATATAAATTTAAAAATCGCTAAAGGACAAACTATTGCATTAGTAGGACAAAGTGGTTCAGGAAAATCGACATTGGTTGATCTTATTCCCAGATTTTATGACGTTGAAGAGGGCGAAATCCAAATTGACGATAAAAATATTAAAGACTACAATCTAAAAAGCCTAAGAAACTTACTTGGCTATGTAAATCAAAATCCGATATTATTTAACGATACCATATTTAACAATATAGCCTTTGGAATACAAAATGTAAGCGAAGAAGAAGTCGTCGAAGCAGCAAAAGTAGCTAACGCACACGATTTTATAATAGAAACCGAAAATGGATATAATACAAATATCGGAGACAGCGGAAGTAAATTATCGGGCGGACAACGACAACGATTGAGTATTGCAAGAGCCGTTCTAAAAAACCCGCCTATTTTAATCCTTGACGAAGCAACATCGGCATTGGATACAGAATCCGAAAAGCTTGTTCAAGAAGCATTAGAAAATCTGATGAAAAACAGAACATCAATTGTTATAGCACATAGATTATCAACTATAAAAAAGGCAGATGTTATTTGTGTTATGAATGAAGGAGAAATTATTGAGACTGGTAAACATGAGGACTTACTCATTAAAAAAGGAACTTATTATAAACTACATAATTTACAAATGAGTTAAATTTTATTATTGAACTTAACGGGAACACATTATTTATGAAAAGATTAATAATATACACTACAATCATATTTATATCGATTTTGCTTGTTCAATGCAATAACGATAAAAAGAAGAAGCCTCATACTAAAACAAACAATATTGAGCTAAAACAACAAAATTATAGTTATGAGAATCCACCAGTATTTAGAAACGATGGGGAGTTGATTTTTTTAGACAGCACATCAGGAACTCACAAATTTCACATTAACATTGAGGTTGCCAGCACCGACTTTGAGAGAGCACTTGGATTAATGTATCGGGCACAAATGGAGGAAGAACAGGGAATGTTATTTTTATTTCCTCGTGAGCAAGAACAATCATTTTACATGAGAAACACTCTTATCTCGCTCGATATTATTTATGTTAATTCCAAAATGCAAATCGTAGATATTTACAAAAACACAAGTCCTTTAAATGAAACTTCCCTCCCCTCCGCTGAACGGGCACAATACGTAATTGAAATCAATGCCGGGCTATGCGATAAATATGGAATTAAAATAGGCGATAAGGTGATATTTTAAAACAAAACTGAATTTACATGACATCCATTTGCCATATAACAACTGCACACACAAGATACGATGTGAGAATATTTCATAAAGAATGTAAGTCTTTATCAAAAGAATTTGAACAAGTAAATTTAATTGTTGCTGATGGTCTTGGAGACGAAATAAAAGATGGGATAAATATTTATGACATTGGCAAACCTAAAAATAGATCGGATAGATTTCTAAAAATGTCTAGCAAAGCTTTTAAAAAAGCATTAGAAATTCAAGCTAATATTTATCATTTACACGACCCAGAATTATTGCGGATAGCACTCAAACTAAAAAAAAGCGTAGCAAAAGTAATATTTGATTCGCACGAAGACTTGCCAAGGCAAATTATTAGCAAACCGTATATTCCAAAATTCTTAAGAAAACCACTAGCTTTTTTAGTAGAAAAATACGAAAATCGCATTGCAAAAAAGATTGACGGAATAGTTACTGCCACACCTTTTATTAGAGATAGATTTATAAAAATTAATAAAAACTGTATTGACATAAATAACTTTCCGTTGGAAAGTGAAATTTGTATAAATAATACTCCGACAAAAAAAGAACGAAAAGTTTGTTATATTGGCGGCATTACAAAAATCAGAGGATTATCGCAAGTAATTGAAAGCCTTGAGAATACAAGTCTAAAACTTGACTTAGCGGGTGAAGTAAGCGATGACTATTTAACCGAATTGCAATCTCTCAAGGGTTGGCAACAAGTAAATCTACTAGGATTTATCGATAGGCAAAAATCACAAAACGTAAAAAGCAGTTCTATTGCAGGTATTGTAACATTTTTGGCAGAACCGAATCATATAAACGCACAACCTAATAAAATTTTTGAGTATATGGCTTCTGGACTTCCAGTAATAGGTTCAAACTTTCCATTGTGGAAACTTATTATTGAAGATAATTACTGCGGAATTTGTGTTGCCCCTACCAAGCCCCACGAAATCTCTAATGCCATTAACTATCTCGACGAAAACCCAAATAAAGCACAAGAAATGGGCGAAAATGGAAAACGCCTTGTTAGAGAAAAGTATAATTGGGGCATTGAAGAAAAAAAATTGATTGAGTTTTATAAATCCTTATAATCCATTCATCTAAAACATTGTTTTAAATAATTTTGACATTTTACTATCTCTCTGTTTTTTTATACCTTTACACCCATTATAAAACATAATTTATGATAAAGATTATTACAGTTATAGGTGCACGTCCACAATTTATTAAAGCTGCGGTAGTTAGTAGATATATTAGAAACTACCATAGCAAAGACATTAAAGAAATTATTGTCCATACGGGGCAACACTATGACACAAATATGTCAGATATCTTTTTTGAGCAAATGGACATTCCTAAACCCAATTACTTTTTAGATATTAATGGCTTAGGACATGGAGCAATGACCGGTCAAATGCTCGAAAAAATAGAAGCTGTTTTATTAAAAGAAAAACCTGATTGGGTACTGGTTTACGGTGATACTAATTCTACTTTAGCAGGAGCATTAGCAGCAAAAAAACTGCATATCAAGCTTGCTCATGTCGAAGCAGGATTAAGATCTTTCAACATGGAAATGCCCGAAGAAATTAACAGAACACTCACAGACAGAATCTCTGATATTTTATTTTGTCCAACTGACCAAGCAATAAAAAATCTTAAAAAAGAAGGATACGAAAATATAGATGCTAAAATTGTCAAAAGTGGGGATGTTATGCAAGATGCGGCATTATATTATGCAGCAAAATCACAAAGCCCTGATATAAAAAAACCTGAAAATTTTATTCTTTGCACAATTCATCGAGCAGAAAACACTGATAATTTGGATAAACTTCATTCTATTTTTTCTGCACTATCAGAAATTAGTAAACAACATCAAATAATATTGCCAATTCATCCAAGAACAAAAAATATTATATTAAAAAACAATATTGAATTCGACAAATCAAACATACACATTATCGAACCTGTTGGCTACCTCGAAATGATACATCTTTTGAAAAACTGTAATTATGTAATGTCTGACAGTGGAGGTTTACAAAAAGAAGCGTTTTTCTTCGAGAAAAAATGCTTAACACTCCGTGATGAAACCGAATGGGTAGAGTTAGTTGAAAATTCGTTTAATATTGTTGTTGGAAGCAATAAGGACAAAATTATTGAAGGATTTAATAAATTACAAAAGTTAAATCCTAATTTTGCAATAGACTTATATGGTCAGGGGATGGCAGGAAAAAACATTATTGAAGAATTACTACAAGTTTAAACTCAGATGAATATTTTATTAATTAATCATTATGCAGGGTCTCCAGAAATGGGCATGGAGTTTAGACCATATTATTTCGCAAAGGAATGGATAAAATCTGGGCATAATGTTACAATTTTAGCAGCCGACAACTCACATTTGCGAAAAAAAAACATATCTATACCTAAAAGTTTTACAGAGGAAATAATTGACGGAATAAAGTATATCTGGATAAAAACGCCCCAATACAGCAGTAATGGGCTTTCGAGAGTAATGAATATTTTTAGCTTTGTATTAAAGACTTATTATAAAGCCAAATACCTATCAAAACATATAATGCCTGATGTGGTTATAGCTTCATCAACGTACACGATTGACAATTATGTAGCAAGAAAGATATCCAAAATTAGCAATGCAAAACACGTTTACGAAGTCCATGATTTATGGCCTTTATCTCCAATGGAACTAGGAAACATGTCTCGTTTCCACCCTTTCATTGTACTACTACAACATGGTGAGAACTATGCATATAAACATTCTGATTTAGTTATCTCAATGTTGCCAAATACAAAAGCACATATGAAAGCCCATGGATTAGATCTAAATAAATGGCAGTATATCCCAAATGGAATTGTAACTAAAGACTGGGAATCTCCCGACGAGATCCCTCCAAAACTTACCGAACTTTTCGATAATCTAAAACAAAACAATAAATTCATTGTTGGCTACACAGGTGGTCATGCTATTTCAAATGCATTAGATACAATTATTAAAGCTGCCAAACTGTTAATAAACAATAAAGACATCGTTTTTGTACTTGTTGGCGAAGGAGTAGAGAAACAAAACCTGATAAATAAAGCAGCTAACCTAAAAAATATTATATTTTGTGATTCTGTTCCAAAAAACTCAATTCCAACTCTACTAAAAAAAATGGATATTGTTTGTTTTGGAACAAATAAAAGCAAATTATATAAATATGGAATAAGCATGAACAAAATGATGGATTACATGATGGCAGAAAAACCAATTCTACAATACATTGACACGGAATACGATATTATTGAGCTATCAAAATCTGGAATTACTATTGAAACCGAAAATCCGGAACAATTTGCTCAAAAAGTCATTGAATTAAAGGATATGAAACCAAGTAAAAGAGAAGCTATGGGAAAAAATGGAAGAAAATTTGTTATGGAAAATCATGACTACAAAGTTTTAGCAGAAAAATTTATCGAACATATCTCATTTTAACAATTTTATTAAAATAAGTTATATTTTTGTCCGCAATAAGAATTTAGATTTTCTTATACACAATTAACCCGTATTATTCATGCGCAACAGTTTTAAATTAATAAAATTTGCATTTG
>CAYNKH010000136.1:0-7811 GCA_964397745.1 uncultured Bacteroidales bacterium
GAACTTTTAAACCACACGTAAAAAAACGTACGATATCTTTAATATTCTTCACAAAAAAAGGCTGCCTTTTTGGGCAGCCTCTATAATATATATATTCTAATTTATCTTGTTAAAGTAACCTTTCCTTGTTCTTTATAAAGCGTTCCATTCCAGTCGTGGAATTCACAATACCAGTGATACAATCCATTTGGCAAGATTTCATCTCCCTTAGCTCTGCTACCATTATCGGTGCCGTCCCAAGCTCCCTCAGAACAAGCATCACAAGGAGCATCCACATCAAATTTTTCTGTACTAAAGACTAAATTGCCCCATCGATCATAAACTAGCATTTTAAAGGTGTTTTTATCAATTCCATTACCACATGGTCGAAAGCAATCGTTTATTCCATCGCCATTAGGTGTAAATGTATTTGGCATATAAAATGCGAACTCATTACGAACAGTAATAACACGAGAAGCTGTATCCTTACAGTTCTTTACTGTTGCAGCTATAAGGATAGCCTCATATTCGCCAATTGTTGGATATAGATGTCTAGGCGAAACAAATAAAGAGCTATCCCCATCACCAAAGAACCAATAATAAGTATCTGCATCTGTTGAGTAATTTAAGAATTTGACTTCGGCCGACAACATAGAAACTACTTCGGGGTCTGCTTCAAACAAAGCCTTGGGTTTTGGAAAAACAGTTATCATATTTTCGACAGTTCGAGTATTTTTACACCCAAAATGATCCATTACTTCAAGAGATACTGTATAAGTACCTGGGTTTTTATAAATATGAATAGGACTTTTGTCAGTTGAGAAGCCATCATCTCCAAATCGCCATAAGTATGTTTGTCCAAAATCGGGAGTGCTTTCGCTAAATTTAGCAGCAAATGGAGGACAACCATCAACATCATCGACTACGAACAAATTACCAGGTTTAGGTCTAACATTTATAAGAATTGAATCAACAACAGAAGGTGTTCCACACATATCATTCAAAGTTATGTAGAATAATGTTGTTGTATCAGGGTAAACTGTAAACGGAGAAGGCACAACTCTTCCGTCTTGTAATGTCATTAAGTAAGGACCTCCGTTTCCGCCTTCAACATCCACATGGATAATTGCAGGATCTCCAGAACAAACAGTATCATTACTTGTAACAGTTGACAAGATTTCTAAATCAGGATTGACTGTAACAATTGAAATGCGAGGAGAACTAGAACATCCGTGAGCATCAGTAACGACCAAAGTATAAGTGGTTGTTTGAGTGGGGGAAACTTCATACTGATTTGAGTGATATACAGTACTGTCAGTTCCTGTCCAATGGAAATCATAATAAGGTGTACCTCCTGTTGCTTGAGTGGTAAGCATAGTTGTCTGCCCCTGGCAAATAGTGCGATTTCCGATAGGCTGTACATAAATAGCATCGGGTTGTTCTATGACAAGGTCTGCAGTAACACGACACAAGTGATCATCGAGTACCGTAACAGAATAATTCCCAGCGGTGTTTAACATAGAATACTCATCATGTCCGTTTGGCCACAAATATGTGTATGGAGGAACTCCTCCTTGCACAAAAATAGAAGCCTCTCCATCATTATAACCGTAGCAAGATGCTGGATCGGTATCAGTAGTATAGGTAATTTGAGTAGGTTCTGTTATAATAAACATTTCACTAAGCTTGCAACCAATAATATCAGATACGGTAACTGTGTATATATCAGCACATAATCCTGAATAAACGTTTGTTGGTGATCCCCAACTATATTGGAACGGTGCAATTCCACCGTGCATCAAAATTTCGGCTCGACCATCACAAGAGTTATAACATCTATTATTACGTAAAATCATGGAATCTATTACCATCTTAGGACTTACAGTTACAACCATTGTTGCAGTATTACTGATACAACCGTTGATATCTTCTACATAAACATTAAATGTTGTAGTGGTATCAAGATTTACATTAAGAGTTGGCCCAGCAACAGCATATCCTTCTCCCTGATCCCAATTATACGTATATGGAGTTGTTCCTCCCATAGCTTGAGCCTGTACTGCTGTTGCAGTTCCTTCACAAATTGCCACATCTGGACTTATTACTACAAGCAGTTCGTCTGGCTGAGTAATTTCAAAACAATCCATAACAGTACAAGCATTTTCGTCATTTACAGTTACGCAGTAATCACCTGCTGCGATATTGAGGCGATTGGCTGTACCAACACCCATATCTGACCACAAATAAGTCAAGTTACCTGTTCCACCAGATGCATTCACAATAATTTCGCCATCATTTGATTGGTAGCAGGTTAAATTAGTAGTACTAGTGCTAGTTATAACTACTGCGGTTGGTTCAGTTACTGTAAAATCTTCACTTGTAGTACAAGCATTATGGTCTGTAACAGTAACACTATAGTCTCCAGCACACAAGTTACTCAATATATTTGTTGGAGACCCCCAAGAATAATTATATGGTAATGTTCCGCCTACTACGGTAAGTTCTGCTCTACCACGACAACTCTCAAAACAAGGGTCATCATCGACCACAAGAGTATGAGACAATACTGCGGGATTAGTAATATTAACAAGGGTATCTTCCGAGCTACAACCATTATCATCAATCTGTAATCCTATTGAGTGAATTCCGGCATCAGTCCAAAATATTTCATAAGGACCTTGTCCACTACCACTAACAACAGAAGCTCCATCAAAATCCCAATTGTATGTGGCACTAGCACCAACATTACCTGTATAAGTAAGAGTGGTATGATCTTGGTTACACATAATTTGATTAAAGGTAAATGTTGTAGTAGGCACAGGATAAAACTCTACAATCACTTCATCTGTATCAATACATGTTGGAGTTTGATTTTGCTCTGTCCATTGAAATTCATAAGCTCCCCAAGTATCAACAGTAGCAATAGCATTTTGTGAGTTTTGATTTGTCCACGTTACATTACCAGGTCCACTAATAAGCGACCAAGTTCCTGTGTTTCCTGTTGCAAGAGAAGCATTAAAAGTATAAGTATCAGTACAGACATGAGCATCGGGGCCAGCATCGGCATCAGGTCTAACGCAACACAATGAATCGTCTTCAGGTCTTACATGAACAATCAAAGTGGTATCATAAGGACAACCAAAATCATCAATAACCGTAAAAGTATAAGTTTGATCACCAGATATGGTTGGATTTGCAACAGCTGTACCTCCTGAGTTTGGATTTATCCCATTCCCTGTCCAAATCATATCATCAGGGTCATAAGAGTTTTCAATATACCATAAATTTGTTGGAATAAGTTCTGGTGCGAAAGTAATCTGCCAAGAAAATATATAACCATTATCTAAATTCATGTGGTCAGTAATAAAAATAGTCCACGAACCATTTAATGGACAACCTATCAAATCTGTCCAGTTTCCATCAATTTGATAAGTACCTGGATTTACTTGATCAACACCCGTACTCACATTACCAATAGGGTCTGTATAAGTTGCAAGATATGTGGCGTTTGCAGCATCATCAATAAATCCCGAAGTTGAAGTAGGAGACCAACAATAGTCATAACCAATACCTGGAGTTATATCAGAACTATTACCATCAACAGGTAAATTTGTTCCCACAGGCTCGCCAAGAATATGACCACCGCCCCCTTGATTGAAGACCACCATAGTTTGCCCATTAGGACATTCTAATTCCATGGATAAATCTCCCTGATATGTATGTTCCATATTCACACAAAGACTAACAATATCATTAACATCGTCGACTATTTCTCCAGGCGTAAAAGTACCATTAGTAATTGAAGTCGAATACGTAACACCACTTCCATCAGGTAAAAAAGTAGTTTGTGCTACCTCATCCATAAACTCTTCTTCCCACGGTATCGGCGTTACAATTCCTGTTAAGTTAACAGGCTCATAAGGACAAACCGTATCTTGAAGGATATTTGTACCAACAAAAGATGGCGTGATTGACACCCGCACACGCCAAAACTGATCAACCGAAGCAACACAACCGTTAACATCTACACCATCCAAATAAACACGATATCCTCCTTCATCCATAAAAACATGATTAATAGTAGTTAAGCCAACCCCCGAATATTCTTCTGTATCATCTTCTTGCACTATTCTCCAATTCCATATTAATGTGGCATCAGATTGTTCATAATCAGTATTATTATTAGGATAATCTCCCTGTGCTGTAAATTCAATATTAGTACCCTGACACACATCAATCCAAAGCGAATCTGCCGGTGCAGAAAAAGCTGGATTGGAGTTTACTATATCGATAGTATAATCCTGACAAGGGAAACCACAACTAATCTCAGCAGCAAAACCAGCATACTGCCCAGAACCGTCAGTATGCATAAACAGAGTAATGCAATCTCCAGTAGCTTCGATAGTTACCCCAAGCAGTGCACTATTACCAGCCTCTGTAATTATTGCAGGTGAAGCAGTATTAGGCCCGTCATAAATGCTCAAATAGTCCCAAGTTGGCGACTCTAAATTAAAAGCTGTAAATTCTAAAGTCATCAACGCACCAGGTAAATCACCACAAATAGTAATAACGTAATTTTCGTTGCTTCCATAATTACCAGTTGGTCCACCAGAATCGTAAATTGTACCAGAACAAGTGGTTATCGTGCCACCTTGACTAATTAGATAAGTTTGTGATAAGACTTGCGTGCTTATCATAATAAGCATTACAGCAAAGCCAATATTTAATATTTTAGTTTTCATCGATATATTTATTAAATTTTTTAGCTAAATTAAGTCCTGAGTCAAGAATAAGTGCTTTACCAGAATTTCCAATTCGATAATACACATCTCTATCGTATTGTCTTTGGATGTGATACATATAAATATTAAAATTCACAACATCTACATCTTCAACATTATTACCAATAATTTTATTTACTGGGTCGAGATGTTTAAGAAATGGCATTTGCTCACATTTTTCCATATCAAGCATCATAATAGTATATGAGTTATCAAGATACCAGTTTTTATAGGCCAAGTCTTGAGGATAATTATCAGTTAGATCTTGTAAATACTCCTCAGAATACACTGCGTCTAACCTAGGGTCAGGAGCAATGTTTTGTGCCAATGCAAAGACTGACATATACGATATAAATCCAATTACTAATGCTATTTTTTTCATAATATCCTTAAGTGTATAATTAGTTAACGTTAAACATTCAAATAGGTTGGCTATGGACGAGATAAATCTTACCTACTAACAAGCAAAAAAAAGTGCAAAGCTGGACTTTGCACTTTTAAAATCTTTACAATAAGATTCTATTTATCTTTACGTGCAGAATAATTTAGCTTTAGTGCACTAGCCTTTCTGAGTTCTTGTTTTATATCTGTAACAATCCCCATTCTTGTTTCTTGATGCACTTTTAACGAAGTAGTCATGAAAGGGACTTCAGCCTCATCTCTTTGTGCTCGCTCGGCAAGTATATATTCGTATATATCAGAAAGTTCGGCAAATGCAGAATTTAGCTGTATTCTAGGTTCTGTTCCATACATTGCCTGAAAGTTTTTTCTGGGTTTGCCAACATATATATAGCTGACTAACGATTTTTTCTCTAATTTTTTAATTTCAGTCGCCAGCGGCAAATCAGCATTTGTCAATTCGACTTTTAGTTCTACTTCTCTCATTACAGTTGTAACCATAAAAAAGAATAGTATCATAAAGACAATATCGGGCAACGAAGCTGTTGATATACCAACAGAAGCTTTTTTCTTTTTCTTTCCAAATTTTGACATTATTACTTTCCTCCAATATTTTTAGGTTCGGCTTCAGAAATTCTTTGCGGATAAATTTGACGCACTGCTTCTTGCTCTGTTTCGCTAAGGTCGTCATACGAGCGTTTTCCAAAATATTCAAACGCAGCCTCATTCCGCAGCTCATTATAAGCAGCTACGAGTTCGTTTTGCACCTCAATATAACGTCCGTAAGTTGTTCCTCTATCATTTCGCAGCGATATAATTCCTTGAGATATCATTGTCTCTTTACCCAATGCCTCAACAAAATGAGGTTTTTTAACGGGCAAATCAGCCCTGTTATCTGCGTTTTTGATAAACATTTTTGTTTCTTCTTTAAGAATTTTCACATCCATTGGTTTTCCATTAACCAACAACCTGTCCTGAGCATTAATAAGGACAATAAATATATTTCGTTGATTAATCTCTTCAGATGTTTTTTGTTTATCTTCAGGAATAGGAGGCAACTGCCGGGCAATACCAGTATCCACATCCATTGTAGTGGTAACAAGGAAGAAAATCAGCAACAGAAAGGCTATATCAGCCATTGATCCAGCATTGATTTCTCCTACTTCACGTTTTGCCATAGTTATTTAATTTTTAATTATTTGCGACTATTAATTTATTTCCAAATTTTAGAAACCTCGGTATATACCAGTGCTACAACAGTTACACCAACAAGAATATACATGCCTATAATGGCAGTTTCCACATTTTTAGAAATACTTGCTGTAATATCGAAGTTATCAGCTCCTAAAAACACAGGAATTGCATCTGATGCGAGAGAATAAGATACAATAACCAATAAAGCGACTGTCCCGAGTGCTATAGCCGGTTTAATTGCACTTTTTGGATTTTCAATTGCATCAACAACAAATTTATAGATTGCGAATCCGACTGCCAAAACAGCACACAAGATAAGCAGTACTATAGAAGCATTTAAGACAAGTGCCCCCCATGAATCAGCGGTTTTTTCGACCTCAAGTATTTTCATATCAGCTGGCATATCTGTCATTGTTGCGAGTGCATCTTCTAACATATTTGCATCCTGAACAAAGAACAGAATTGCAATAAGTGCAGCAGCTCCAATAACTACCCAACCAACTATTTTTACAATTTTATCTAACATGATAATTTTATTTTAAATATTTATTTTTTTGCTTGGAACTCCACTAATATATCGATCAATGAAATTGATGCGTCTTCCATGCTATTAACGATAGAATCAATTTTACCAATAATATAATTGTAGAACACTTGTAATATCATCGCTACGATAAGACCACTAACAGTAGTAATAAGAGCTACCTTAATACCTCCAGCAACTAAAGAAGGGTTAATATCACCTGCTGCCTCGATAGCATCAAAAGCTCCAATCATACCAATAACAGTACCCATAAACCCTAACATAGGAGCAAGAGCAATAAACAAGGCAATCCAAGTAAGACCATTTTCGAGTTGTCCCATTTGAACAGAGCCATAAGAAACAACTGATTTTTCAACTACGTCTATACCAGCATCATAACGGTCGAGACCTTGATAAAAAATGCTAGCTACTGGCCCACGAGTATTACGGCATACCTCTTTAGCTGCTTCGATACCACCTTCGCTTAGTGCATCTTCCACTTTATGTAATAATTTATTAGTGTTGGTTGTGGCAAGGTTTAAATAAATAATTCTCTCAAAACACAATGCTAAACCAAGGATAAGAGTTAAAATAACAAACCCCATAAACATTGGTCCACCTTCGATAATTTTAATTTTCAGTTGTTGATGTAAAGGTTTGGAGTCAGTTTCTGGTGCGGCATTTTCATCTACTTCTCCTGCCATGTCATCCTCAGCTGGAGTTTGAGCTGCACTCTCTGTATTTTCCACCTGTTCTGTTGTTGCCGTTTCATCGTTGGCATTTTCGTCTTGTGCATAAACCATCGATGACGCTGCAAATGTAAGCAATCCTGCTAATGTAAATAATGCAATTAGTTTCTTCATGACTATTCTCGTTTAATTTAAACTTATTTAATTAATTATTGGCATTGTTGTGATGTTTTAAGCAAAAATCCT
>CAYNKH010000137.1:0-7718 GCA_964397745.1 uncultured Bacteroidales bacterium
AAATGAAATTTGAGCAAATATTTAATCAAGAAATGGAAAAACTCGAATCAGAAGGAGGATATTAGATTATTTTAGATAGTTGGAAAACCGTGGTATTGCATCACGGTTTTTTTTATGTGTTGATGTTAGAGAAAAGCTGTTTGTCTTAAATTATTATTATGTATATTTGCAAAAAAATATGTTTTTATGGTAAAACGAAGAATTAAACAAGAAACTGCAATACTTTTAAAAACCATCAATAATGCAATACTTGAGAAAAAGGGCGAGGAGCTTCTTAATTTAAATTTAACTGAAATTGAAAATTCAGTAGCTGAACATTTTATTATTTGTCATGCTAACTCATCAACTCAGGTTAAAGCAATAGCAAATAGTATTGAGGAAATGGTAAAGAAAAACATAGGCGAAAAACCATGGAAAAAAGAAGGATATAGCAATAGTGAGTGGGTTTTGCTCGATTATGTAAATGTTGTTGTTCACGTTTTTCAAACTCAATCAAGAGAGTTTTATAAACTTGAAAAACTTTGGGCTGATGCCGAAACAATAATAATAGATGATTAATGTTATCTTTGAACAAACAATTCACTAAATAGGTTTACAATTCAATATATAATATAAACAATGGAAGAAAAAAAAGGATTTGATAATAAAAACCCACAACAAAAGCCTAAAATGCCAGGTAATATGCCCAATAATAAAAATCGTTATTGGATATATATTATCTTGTTTGGGATTTTTCTTATTTTTACATTTGTTGACTTTGGAGGATCATCAAAAGAAATAACTCGCGAAAAATTTGAAAATGATCTTCTTATTAGCAGAGATGTCGAAAAAGTGATTATTGTTAATAAAGAGCGGGTCGATGTGTATATTAAGCCTGATAGACTTGCTGATGAAAAGTTTAGCGATGTATCAGGGAGTAGTGCATTTAGTTTTTCGGGCAGTAACGGGCCACATTATCATTTTGCTATTGGAGATGTCGAAACTTTTGAAAGACAATTCCTAGAGGCACAGAAAGGGTTTACTCCCGAAGAGCAAATAATGACGCAATATAAAACTGAGCATAATTATTACGGTGATATACTTAGTTGGGTATTACCAATTGCTTTGTTATTTGGATTATGGTTCTTTGTTTTTAAGAAAATGAGTGGAGGAGGTGCTGGAGGAAATCAAATTTTTAATATTGGAAAATCAAAAGCTCAAGTTTTTGATAGGGAAAGTAAGGTTAAAACTAATTTTAATGACGTAGCTGGATTATATGAGGCTAAAGTCGAAATTATGGAAATCGTGGATTTCTTGAAAAACCCCACCAAATACACAAAATTAGGCGGTCAAATACCTAAAGGAGCTTTGTTGGTGGGACCTCCAGGTACAGGAAAAACATTACTAGCAAAAGCAGTTGCTGGCGAGGCTCACGTACCTTTTTTCTCATTAAGTGGTAGTGATTTTGTTGAAATGTTTGTCGGGGTTGGTGCCTCAAGAGTGCGTGACCTTTTTAAACGAGCAAAAGAAAAAGCTCCTTGTATAATCTTTATTGATGAAATTGATGCTATTGGAAGAGCCAGAGGTAAAAATGTAAATTTCGGCTCAAATGATGAGCGTGAAAGTACTCTTAATCAGTTACTAACCGAAATGGACGGATTTGACACAAATAGTGGAGTTATTCTGCTTGCTGCAACAAATAGAGCTGATATTCTTGATAAAGCTTTATTAAGAGCAGGGCGTTTTGATAGGCAAATACATCTTGAATTACCTGATATAGTGGAGCGTGAAGCAATTTTTAAAGTCCATACTAGAAATCTTACATTGTCAGACGAGATTGTAATCGGGTTTCTTGCAAAACAAACTCCTGGTTTTAGTGGTGCAGATATTGCTAATGTTTGTAATGAGGCTGCACTAATTGCTGCACGAAAAAGCAAAAAAAGTGTCGAAAAACAAGACTTCCTTGATGCCGTGGATCGTATAGTAGGAGGTCTTGAACGGAAAACCAAAATAATTTCTGCTCAAGAAAAGAGGACGATTGCTTTTCATGAAGCTGGTCATGCTACTGTGAGTTGGTTACTGGAACACGCAAATCCATTGCTTAAAGTTACTATAATTCCACGAGGAAGAGCACTTGGGGCAGCATGGTATTTGCCCGAAGAAAGATCTATAACAACTAAAGAACAGTTGCTTGATGAAATGTGTTCGGCACTTGGTGGAAGAGCAAGCGAAGAAATTATTTTTGGGAAAGTCTCAACTGGAGCACTTAATGACCTTGAAAAGGTTACAAAACAAGCAATTGCAATGGTTAGCTTCTTTGGTATGAGCGAGAAAGTAGGAACTTTGTCATATTACGACTCTACTGGTCAAAACGAATATGGATTTACAAAACCATACAGTGAAAAAACTGCAGAGCTTATTGATAATGAGATAAAATCTATGGTAGAAAACCAATATAATCGTGCTAAAAATATCCTTAATGATAATAAAACAAAACTGACAGAACTTGCCGAAACACTGCTGGTAAAAGAAGTTATTTTTAGTGAGGATCTTGAACGTATTTTTGGAGAAAGACCCTGGGTAAGGGAAGAGTATAGCGAAGATAAAAACAATAATAAGCTAGACGAAGAAAACGGGCAGCAAAATGACAAATAATAATGCAACAGATAGAGAACTCGTTTATGAAACAGGAACAGAGTATCTGGCTGAACTATTAAAACAAGTTTTAGAAGATAATTATATCAACGCATTTATATTTAATCGTCAAGATTCATCATACCGTTTTGGAGACATTGAAGTGTATGTCAATGCCGAAGACATAGAGAAGGCAAAGTTAATCTGCGTTGAATTTGAAAATAACACCAAAATTGAATAATTTTATAAAACGAACCATAACGGGTAGTTTGATTGTTATAATCACATCTGCACTTATACTTATTAGTGAATGGACTTTTCTCGCTTTTATTTTGGTCGCAGGTGTGTGGCTAAATATCGAATTTCTTAGAATAGCTAAAAATGACCGAAACAAACCTAATATAGCACTTACAGTTTTGTCAACTATGTTAATATTGGCTTTGGTTTTTTGTATAAATTATTTTAATCTAAATCCAGCACTATATTGGCTTACTACTATACCAGTATTTGTGCTTTTTATCACAGAACTCTATTCTAAAAATGAAACTCCAATACGAAATATTGCCGTGTCTTTATTTACGCTAGTATATACTGTTTTCCCTTTAGTGCTTTCCGTTTTTATTGTTAATGGCGATATGCTATATTATCAAAACACTGATAATACGTTTAGCCCAACAGTTTTACTTGGTGTTTTTGGTTTAATTTGGGTTTATGATAGTATGGCATATTGTGTTGGTGTGCCTTTAGGACGACATCGCCTTTTCGAAAGAGTTTCACCAAAAAAATCATGGGAAGGGACAATTGGTGGTGCCGCATTAACATTAATAGCAGGTTATTTTATTAATCTTTTATTCCCTATTCTCCCCAAATTTGACTGGATAGTAATTACCTCAATTGTAATAGTTTTTGGAACATTGGGCGATTTAATCGAATCCTTATTTAAACGCAGTTTTGCCATAAAAGACTCTGGCGGTACTTTACCCGGACATGGTGGTTTACTCGATAGATTTGATAGCTTTATTTTTGTTATTCCTTGGGTATGGATTTATTTTATAATTAGAGGCGTTTTTTAAAAACCTTATTGTTTATTAAGTCTTTTTTCAAGCTCATCCAAACGTTTAACAATTTTATCTAGATTTTTAAAATGTATATATGATTTATGATAATTGCGAATCTCAAAAGCGGGTGCACCCATTAAAATACAGTCTTCTTTTTTAACATTATTTGCAATTCCCGATTGTGCCGACATTTTTGTTCCATTAGCAATTTTTACATGAGGTCCAATGCCAACTTGCCCACCAAACATACAATTATCGCCGATTTTAGTGGTTCCTGCAATTCCCGATTGAGCAGCAATAACGGTGTTTTGACCAATTTCGACATTATGTGCAATATGATTGTGATTATCGAGTTTAACACCTTTACGTATTATCGTAGAGCCTAAAGTCGCTCTATCAATTGTTACTAAAGCTCCGATTTCTACATTATCCTCAATAACAACATTTCCAATTTGAGCAATTTTAACAAACGCTTCGTTGCCATTGGGAGCAAAACCAAAACCATCGGCACCGATAACGCTTCCGGCATGTATTGTACAAGCTTTGCCGATTATAGTGTTGTAGTATATTTTAACTCCTGGATAAATTATCGAATTATCTCCAATTTCTACTCCATTACCTACATATACTCCTGGATATATTAAAACATTATCTCCAATTTGAGCATCTTTACCAATATAAGCAAACGCACCAACATATATGTTTTTACCAGTTTTAGCTTTTTTATGTATAAATACATTTTTCTCGATTCCGGAGGGTTTTTCTGTCATCGAATTATATATTTCCAGTAGTTGTGCAATCGCTTTATATGAATCCTCTACACGAATTAAAGTAGATGAAATCTTTTTTTGTGCAACAAAATCATTATTGACCAACACAATAGAGGCTTCTGTTTCGTAAATGTAATTTGTATATTTTGGATTTGCTAAAAACGATAAAGATTTAGGTTTGCCTTCTTCGATTTTTGAAAAACAGTTAACAACAACATTTTTATCTCCCTCTACCTTACCTTGTAGCAGTTTGGCAATTTGTTCGGCTGTAAATTTCATTTAGCTTTTAATTGAATTTATAATCTGTTCCGGACCACAAACATAATATTTTTTCACGACTTTGCTCAATACATCAAGATTTAACATATCTGAAGCTTCTGCAACATCAAGCAATTTGTCTCCATATAAAATATTAATTTTTTCGTCTATCTGACTGTATGCGTTATTTGAAATCTCTCCGTCATATATGTAATAGTCAATATCTTCGTTTGAAAGATGCATTTTTTGCATAGTTTCTTTCTTAAGTTTATTAATAAACTCTGGATTAAATTTTTCTTTGCTTATTTTAATTTTTGGCAAAGCACGGTTTAATACAGCGTTTGCAAGGTAAGATAAAACTTTATCTTCAGAGTTAAGACTCTCCTTCATTAAGTAAACTATATCATAATCGTCAAGCATATAAAAATGACTAATGATTTGTTCGGCATTACAATTATAATCAGCTTTTAGAAAAAATTCGAGATGTGGATTGTTGATTTTAATTTTGCTCTCTGAGTACAGTTTTTTTACTCTTTCAAGAAATTTTATTAGTACCGTCTCACTAACAACCACTGCTTTATGCAGATAAACTTGCCAAAACATTAATCGTCGAGCAATAAGAAAATTTTCAATACTGTAAATTCCTTTTGCCTCTACAACAAGCTTGTCATCAACAACTTGCAGCATTTTAATAATTCTTTCTGAACCCACAATACCTTCGGTAACTCCAGTAAAAAAACTATCGCGCCTCAAATAATCAAGTCGATCCATATCAAGTTGCCCCGAAACTAGTTGATGAAGGAACTTTTTGTGGTATTCATTTTTAAATATTTGGATTGCCAGGCTAAGTTTACCTTTAAACTCATCATTGAGTTTTTCCATTATCGTTAGAGAGACTTGTTCGTGCGGCAATTCCGGAATAATACAAGTTTCGAGAGTATGAGAAAAAGGACCATGTCCAACATCATGGAGTAAGATTGCAATTTTAGCGGCTTCTTCTTCTTCTTCGGTTATTTCATGCCCCTTGCTCCTAATAACATCTATTGCTACACTCATAAGGTGCATTGTTCCTAAAGCGTGATGAAATCTTGTGTGAACAGCTCCAGGATAAACGAGATATGTAAGTCCTAATTGTTTTATTCGTCTGAGACGTTGAAAATATTTATGCTCAATTAAATCAAAGATTACCCCAGTAGGTATATTTATAAAACCATAGACAGGGTCATTTATTATTTTCTGTTTAGCAATCACAAACTTGTGTTTAAATCTTTGCAAAAATAGAAAATTCAATTAATAATAACTAATGCTTAAATTTTTATTTTGACATTATGCTTGTCAAATAGTAAATTAATGATTTTTACCTGTTTACATTATCTGTTCGATCGGATTTATCCGAGTGTAATATAACAAACAATCACTCGCAGGATTTGAAGTCTGAGTGAACGAAATAATGTTTGGAGAGACACTTGGATTGTAAATAAATTTGAGCGAACAGGGGGGATAACTAGGTGTAAAAACTTTGATATTTCTCCCTTTGGTCGAAATGACAGAGTTATTTAGGGAGTTAGGGAAAGGAGGGGCTTGTCATTTCGACCGAAGGGAGAAATCTTATTATTATATGATTTTATTTTTTATTTTTATCAGACAATATTGGTTGTCAGTTAATAGCGAGCTGAACTTTTATCGAAGGAAGTAAGTCAAAATGCGATGCACTGCGTTGTGCTGCGTTGTGCTGAGCTTGTCGAAGTAAGCTTACCAGCACTGCGATGCACTGAACTTGCCGAAGTGAGCAACGCCGAAGTGTCGAAGTAAGCCTGCCGAAGTGGATAGTTTATTGTTTTATAATTCCTATGTTAAAGGCAAACAATTAAAACAGATTCTTCTATTTGGGTTACCACACATACTAAAAAGCCGACCGCACATTTCAGTACATTTATTTTTTCCAACGCTATTTCCGAACTCAAAAAACAAAAGAGCTGAAATTTTTCCAACGCACTTGACCCTAAATTGACAAATTATTTTTACCTTTGCCAAAAATAGGTCAAACCATAATGAGTAAAACCCTAAATATGACAAGTTTCGGCAACTTCATTAAAATGGAGCGAGAGAAAAGAGACTGGACTCAAACTGAATTTGGTGCTAAAATTGGCATCAACTCAAGTGCTATAAGTCGAATTGAAAATGGAACAAAAAAATTCAGTGTTTCCAAACTGAAAGTACTTTCTGAAGTTTTACAGATTGACACTCAAAAAATCAATGATTTATTTTTTGCAGACAAGTTTGCTCGTGAAGCCTATAAATACAAGTGTTCTGACAATGTGTTTACAGTAGCAGAAGGAACTGCAACTTATCTAAGAAGTATTAACACAAAACAAGGAAAAATAAACTTTGACAATGAATAGAAAATTAACAGCAATAGATTTATTCTCAGGGTGTGGTGGTTTTTCATACGGCTTTCAGCAAGCAGGTTTTCACGTTGTTTTAGGTGTTGACAATACTGAAATTGCTCTAAAAACATTTGAAAAGAATCATAATGATTCAAAAGCACTACTACTTGATTTACATAATGAAAGTGCAATTGATAAAATAGTTAATGAAACCAAGAATAAAGAAATTGATGTCATAATTGCCGGTCCTCCGTGCCAAGGATTTTCTCTTACAGGCAGCAGAAACGAGAATGATGAAAGAAACACTCTTTTTTATGCTGTTTTTAGTGTAGCGGAGCGACTTAATCCAAAAGCGATTATAATCGAGAATGTTCCCGGTTTATTAAATCTTTATGGTGGAAAAGCCAAAAAAGAAATCATTCGGCTTTGTGACAAAATGGGTTATACCTGTAATCCTAAATTACTTTTTGCTCCTGAATATGGTGTACCTCAAATTCGTAAACGTGTATTCTTTGTTGCATTAAAAAAAGAATTCGGAACATTTGAGTTTCCAGAGCCAATTCTCAAAGAAGAAGAATACATTGGTTGTGCTGACGCTATTGGAGATTTACCCGATTTAGTTAGCGACTTAG
>CAYNKH010000138.1:0-7668 GCA_964397745.1 uncultured Bacteroidales bacterium
AGGTCTTCGCGGAAATTGTTTTTTTCTATCTCTTCGCTAATGTTTTTATTTGTTGCAGCAATAACTCTTACATTTACATTAATATCTTTATCGCTGCCTACTCGGTTTATTTTATTTTCTTGTAAAGCTCTTAGAACTTTTGCTTGTGCCGATAAACTCATATCTCCAATTTCGTCAAGAAATATTGTTCCGCCATCTGCTTGCTCAAATTTACCTTTACGTTGTTTTATTGCAGATGTAAACGCTCCTTTCTCGTGTCCAAAAAGCTCAGATTCAATTAGTTCTGACGGTATTGCCGCACAGTTTACTTCAATAAATGGAGCTTTTGCTCTATTACTTTTTTCGTGTAACCAACGAGCAACTACTTCTTTTCCTGTGCCGTTATCACCAGTAATTAAAACTCTTGCATCAGTTGGAGCTACTTTTTCAATCATTTCTTTTACCTTAATAATAGGTTCTGACTCGCCTATCATTTGATGTTTCATATTGACCTTTTTCTTTAGTGTTTTAGTTTCTTGAATAAGGTCAGTTTTTTCTAAAGCATTACGAACAGTAACCATAATTCGGTTAAGATCCATTGGTTTTTGGATAAAATCGAAAGCTCCTTTTTTTATTGCTTCAACTGCGGTGTCAATTGTTCCATGACCTGAAATCATAACAACTGGTATTTCGGGATTATGCTCATGTAAATAATCCAAAACTTCAATACCATCCATTTGTGGCATTTTTATATCACAAAAGATAATATCATAGGTGTTTTCTTTGGTGAACTTAATTCCTTCTTTTCCATCTGCCGCCAAATCAACGCTGTGGTCTTCAAATGTAAGAATGTCTTTTAGACTGTTACGAATGCTGCGTTCATCATCAATTATTAATATTTTAGCCATGTCTTTTAATTTAAAGTATGCAAATATATGAAAAAGACGTAAAATATAAGGGAGAATATCAAAAAACACAAAAGTTTAGAGATTTTGACTGTGAAAGCAACTTCGATATTGTATAAGTTTACAATGCTTAATCGTACTACAATGTTTTTGAAATAATTTTTAAATGTGGTTTTTAGTTATATCTCTGGCAAAATTTATTATTCTATTACACAATAATAAATTAAGCATATTGTTTTATCTTTATTGCAACAATTTAGTTTTTTAGAATATGGGAAAGAAAGGGCTGGTTTTTTTATTTTTTGTTTTCACTGTCTATTCTGTTTATTCTCAAAAGCACACAATTAGCGGTTATGTTGAGGACAAAGAAACTGGCGAGCGTTTAATTGGTGCATCTGTTTATAATGAATTGAATCCTAGTGCTGGTACTTCTACAAATCATTATGGTTTTTTTAGTCTGACCTTGCCAGCTGGAAGTTATAATTTAATGATGACTTATGTTGGTTATACTCCACAAAAACACGAAATTGTATTACAGCGAGATACTGCATTAAACATAAGTTTGGATTCTCACATTTTCCTTGATGAGGTTACAATAAGCGGTAAACGTGATATAGTTGAAGATGCACAAATGAGCAGAATTGATATTCCAATAAAAATGATAAAAGATTTGCCTTCCTTTATGGGTGAAACGGATGTTTTAAAGGCTATCCAACTTTTACCTGGAGTGCAGGCCGGACGCGAAGGAATGTCGGGGATTTATGTTAGAGGTGGAGGCCCCGACCAAAATTTAATTCTTTTAGATGGTGTTCCTGTGTATAATGTAAATCATTTATTTGGATTCTTTTCTGTTTTTAATGGTGATGCAATTAGCAATGTTTCGTTAATAAAAGGCGGTTTCCCTGCTCGATATGGTGGACGATTATCATCGGTACTTGATGTGAGAATGAAAGAAGGGAATATGTATGAGTATAAATCTGATATTGCAATAGGACTAATTGCTTCGAGAGCTACTATTGAAGGACCAATTATTAAAGGTAAATCATCATTTATAGTAAGTGCTCGTCGAACATATTTAGATATTATTGCAATTCCATTTGAGTGGTTGTATGCAAGCCTAGATGGTGGTACTGACAGATTTACTGCGGGTTATTTCTTTCATGATTTTAATGCTAAGCTTAATTATCGCTTTTCTGGTAAAGACCGTATTTACCTTAGTTTTTATGGCGGTAAAGATAAAGTTTATGCAAATTTTAGAAATAAGTCTATGCGTAGCGATAAAGATAAATTTAATTTATCATGGGGTAATTTTATTACATCATTTCGTTGGAATCATATTTTTACTCCAAAACTCTTTGCAAATACAAGTTTTACTTTTACCAAATTTAACTATTTTATTGGGCAAGAACAGTCTTACACGAGTAATATTAATGGTGATTATGTTTCATGGCTTAATAAATCTGCTTATTCTAATGGAATTTATGATTTAGCTCTTAATACTGATTTTGAATGGTCGCCTTTAGTTTGGGCAAAAATTAGATTTGGAGCAGTAGGAATTCGCCATAGTTTTAATCCTGGTTTTTCGACAAATACAAATTGGCATTCACCATCGCAAACAGACACTGCTTTTAACTATACTAAAGTATTTGCAAATGAGTTTGCTGCTTATTCTGAAATTGAGATTAAAGCAGGTAAACGAGTAAACTTTAACATTGGAGGACGACTTGCAGCTTATCAAATTCGCGATAGTTTGTTTGTGTCGCCTGAGCCGCGACTGTCAGCATCTGTGTTACTTGCTAAAAACTTATCATTCAAAATGGCTTATTCAAAAATGCAACAAAACATACATTTATTGGCGAATAGCACTCTTGGTTTACCAACCGATATTTGGGTGCCTGCAACAGATAAGATATTGCCACAATACTCAACACAATATGCCGCAGGTTTTGCTGTTAAACCTTATAAAAATTGTGAACTTACAATTGAAGGGTTTTACAAAAAAATGGATAATTTAGTAGAGTATAAGGATGGGCAATCTTTGTTTTTTGATTTTAATAATACCAGTGCTGATGGAGTTGAAAAATGGGAAGATAAAGTTGAGCAAGGAAAAGGCTGGGCTTATGGAATTGAGCTTTATACAAACATGAACTTTGGTAAATTATCTGCTTGGGCTGGATATACATTATCATGGAATAAACGTCAATTTGAGTCACTTTCTAATGGATTAGTATTTCCATACAAATATGATAGACGACATGATATTTCTATAGCAGCAACTTATAGGCTTAATGAAAAAATTGACTTTGGGCTTACTTGGGTATTTTGTAATGGGGATAATATCAGCCTTTCTCATAATCAATACCTTACTGCTGACGGGATCTCATCTTATATGGAAAGTTTAGAAAGCGAAGGTAATCCTGGAAATATTATGACTAATTATTATGGACATCGTAATAATTATCAATTACCTGCATATCATCGTTTAGATTTAGGAGTAAATTTACATAAGGAAAAGAAAAGGGGTACCAGAACATGGAGTTTTAGTTTATATAATGCCTATTGTCGGCAAAATCCTTTATTTATTGATATATATTATGATACTGAGGCACAAAAAACCAAGTTTTATCAGGTTTCTTTATTTCCAATAATCCCATCTTTTAGTTATATTTTTAAATTCAAATAAGTGATAATTATGAAATATATTACTGCAATAGTTGTAGTTTTCCTACTTATTTTAAGTAGTTCTTGCGAAAAAGAATTCATTATTGATGATGATGATTTTCCTCAAATGTTGGTGTTAAACGGGATTGTTTTTCAAGATAGCAATTTTAGAATAAATGTATCAAAATCGGCTGGACTCAACGAATCATATACTTGTGGAGACCTTTTTGTTTCAGATGCAATTGTAAAACTTTATAAAGAAGAGGAATATATTGAAACAATGACGCATGATAGTATGGGTTTTTATTCTTCACAAAACTTAGCAATAGGTGGGCATAATTATAAAATTAAAGTTGAAAAGGAAGGATATCCAGTAGCGGTTGCTAATTTAGAATTTAAGAATATAGACAATGTTACTATAAAAAATGTAAGTTATACTTTAGCAGATTCAACTTATGTTTATGATAGACCTGAACCAGGCGAAATATTATTGTATTACGTTAAAATTGATTTTGAATTAGATATAAATGATAATCCTAATCTTAAAGATTATTATTGCCCAATGGTGGAGTGTGAACAGCAATATGTGAGTCAAAACACAATGTGGCACGATAATAATGAGTCTGAAACTTGGATAGAATTGTCAGAACTACGACATGGATTAATTAATACTTATTCAGAGGTTTATTCTAATTTTGCAATGCAAGATCAAATTTACTCTTTGAGTTTTGAGGGTTTTGATAAGTATTATAGAGGGTATCATAGATTATTATCTGATGAGTTGTTCAATGGACAAAGTATTACCCTTCAATTAAATACGAGTTTTCATACCCCAGAATTAAAGGATATATCAATTTTAAGTTTTTGGTTTTCTGGGTCAATAGTTGAATATAAAGAATCTATAAAACTTTATCAAACAGTAAACGACAATCCATATACAGAGCCTGTTAATATTTATTCAAATATTGAAAATGGGATTGGTTTTGTTTGTGGCGTAGGTGTAGTTAAACAAATTGTTAGTTTTGAGTGATAATGTGCTGAGCTCCACCGAAGTAGACGAGACATTTTGAGGAATATCAGAACTCCTGATCTATTCGCAAATCAGCAATCCCTAGATTTAAAGATTAGGCTTAAATTTGTGGTAGAGTTTTGACTTTACATTACCAACAAAAATAAATCAAATCTTATTTCTGCTAATAAATTCGAGGTAATGTAAACGTCAGTAAATAAATAAACAGACAAAAAGTAAATAATTATAAAATTATCTATTACAGTTGGCTTCAGCCAACTGTGAAAACTTTTCCTTCTTCCACTTGCTTTAGCATCATTTTTTCAAATTGTCAAATTCAAATTTCTAATATTAATTTGGTTCAAACCTAAATTAGAGTGTGTTTTGATAAAAATCGAAGCAGAAATCATAATTTTAAAAGCTTATAAATGTGGCTAAAGCCACTTATTTTTCCCTTTTCTTACAGTCAGATAAATTGAATTCGACATAATTTTTAGAGTTCAGATTGATGTGAGATTTTGAAGATTACGGGTTTGTCAAATAATAAAGTATGCAGAATTGACGAAAACTTTTTCTGCAAAAACACGGAATTAAATAAATACGACAAAAAGGGCGAAAGTAGCTGATAATCAAGGGTGGATCAGGAGTTCTGAATATATAAATGTTGAAGTAATTTATTAGGTCACCATGTGTTTTTTTAAGTAAAAAACTTGTTAAACTATTAACTGTTTCAAGTTTTCTACACTACCTCATTAAGAAAACTCGCCAAAACTTTAGTGAGATTTCGATTTGTATATTGGTCTAAATTTTTTGCTTGTATGGTGTTATTATCTGTTTTATAGTTTTGATATATATCTAATAAATAGGTTTTTAGATTTTGATAATCGTCATACTCAAAGGCTTTTCCTGTATTCGTTTGGGTAATAATATTGGCAACATCGCTATCGGTTGGACCAAGGCAAAGTATTGGACGCCTTGCTCTCATATTTTCAAAAAGTTTACCTGGGATTCTGCCTTTTGCATTATCTGCAATATTTAGTGGAAGAAGCAAAACATGAGCTTTTTGAGTTAATTCTATTGCTTGAGGTCGTGGGATATTCCCAAGCGACATATAGTTTTCCTCTAAGCCAGCATTTTTTATCGTTTCAACAATTGCGTAATCAACTGTACCAGCAAATTTTAGTTTTAGGTTTTGTCCAAATTCTGGGTTTTCTTTTTTAATATCACCTAATAATTTTATAAAAACATCTGGTCGTCTATCGTATCCTAATTGTCCAGCGTGTACGATACTAAAATCTTTGTCTTGCTGAGGTTCTTTGTGTTTAAAATCATCTTCATCATACCCCCAGACAATAACATCAACATTTTTGGCTCCAATTTTTTCTAAATCTTTTTTCCATGTTGGACTTACAATTGTTGTTTTTTTAGCTGTCTTAAAAGCAAGTTGCTCTAATTTATGATGTTTTTTATTTGCTCGTTTTCCGATTTTGAGCATATCGTAATAATCAACTTGTGTCCATGGGTCTTGAAAATCCATTAACCATGGAATTCCTGTTGCTTGTGAAAGTCTTCGTCCAATTTCGGTATTTGTATGAGGAGGACCATCGGTAAAAATTGCATCAACAGGATTTTCTTTTAAATATTTTTTCAAAAACCTTACTGATGGTTTTATCCAAAAGCATCTTGCATCGGGAATAAAAAAATTACCACGTATCCAAATTGCGAACTCATCGATTTTACTTAATTTCCTATCTCTAACATAAACTGGATTAGCTTGATCTGTTTTTTTGCGTCCCGAAAGTTTTTTAAATAAATCAAAAGGTTCAAAAATCTTTCTTTTTAGAATGGTAATATTTTCGGGGATATGCTTGTAATTTGTTTCGTCAAAATATGGATATTGAGCTTTATCTGGAGCATAAACAACTGGCTCCCAACCAAATTCCTGTAAGTATTTAGCAAATTTAAGACAGCGATGAACACCTATACCACCCGATGGAGGCCAGTAATATGATATGATAAGGACTTTTTTCATGCGGTAAATATACAGATAAAACCTAAATTATGAAATGTGAAAGATTGGATTTTTTCAGCATTAAAGATAAATTATATCGAACTCAGGTTAATAATGTTTTTCTAAAAATCCACCCAATCAGAATAGATATACCCTGTCCAGATGGATTTATAATATTCATTACAATTTTCGCATGGGCTATTTCGGTATTTGGCTCTAATTTTTATTCCATGGGGCAAATGATTTAATTCTGCACTTTTGAGTGTTTCTCTACTGATGCTTCGCTCTGACCATTGAAGTAAATCAATCGTATGTGAAAAACTTTCATCTGGTTTTAGTTCCACAATAAATGGGGCAGATCTATCTCTATCATCGAAAAAACTAAAAACCATTTCGTCATGGTCTGGTGTTAGAGCTTCTATCTCAAAGTAGTCATAATGCTTTTCATAAGTCTCAACATGGCTATATGCTTTAATAAGCTTATTACTAGTGTTCTTTACAGTAATAAAAATTTGAGAGTCGTTTAACACTTTTAAACTGACGCTTAAGTTATTCTTATATGTTAAAGTATCTGCTTGTCCAAAAACAAAAACTTGAAAAGCTACAGCAAATATAATTGTCAGAAGTTTTTTCATAGTGTGTGTTATTAAAGTTACAACCAAATATACGTGTACGATTAAATCCAAATATAGCTATAATAATTTATTTTTTTTACTAATGTAGGTTGTCAAACAACGGCGAAGCCCTCACGACCAAAGGAAGTAATAAACAGGGCAAATGCACGCTTTTACTTTTAATACAAATAGAAAAAATATTTATAATTGTTTTTGCCCTCTGGGCAATATATATCTTGGAGACTCTTTTTTACTGACACATATGCCCAAGAGGGCAAATATGTTAGACCAATTTGATATCAAAACGACCGAAATAAACTTATTTTTTTTTACAATCTTCAAATTTTCTGCATAGCACCAGTTACGGTTAAAATTTCAAGAGAATTAAAACGAAAATAAATAAATAATTTATCGAGTGTTTTGGTGTCATTTTGGTATTATAGCCCGTTAGATACTGTGTTCAATTCCAAATTTATTTTACATATATTT
>CAYNKH010000139.1:0-7629 GCA_964397745.1 uncultured Bacteroidales bacterium
TTGAAAGTAGCAAAAAACTGGTCTCCTGAATAAGCTGTAAATGGCTCTCCATCAGTGGTTTCTGTTAATGGTGTACCATTTGTTGTGTGTGTAACAAGATTTGGATCAAAAACAATTGTTGCCATTTGTAAGCCAGTATTAGTAAAAGTGTAGTCAGCAATACTGTAGGTGGTTTGATTATCTCCATCAATAAATGTCCAACCTACATCACCAGCTGAGTTAATGGTAAATGCTGTATGTCCTTCAATATCATCAAATATATTGTTTGAACCAGCAGGTTCATTCCATGATAAGGTATGAGTAGTAGCATTAACTTCGTTTATTGACAGGTTTATTGGAGATTCACATGAGCTATTACTCCCGTCATTAACGACAACCGTAACACATTCTTCGTTGTAACATTCTTCGCTGTCAAATATTGGTTTTACACAATATTCGTAAGTCCCGTTCGCTACACTATTTTGAGTGTAAGTAAGATTTGACGCACCTACTGTTGTTTGTAGTGTGCCTCCACGATAAATATTATAACCTGTTACATTTCCTTCGGTAGGAATGTTCCATGTCAAAGTAACGCTACTTGCTGTTGAAGTTCCAACTAAATTATTTACAGGGAAACAAGGATCGGCATCAATTACCGTTGTTGTTTCGTAAACTGTTGTTGTATTAAATGCAGTTGCAACCAATAATGCTTCGCCAGCAGCAAGACCATGAGTAATGGAATATGCTCCAGAACCGTTTGTTAATCCAGAATAATAATTATCATTTGCAGATATACATACTAATACATTTTCTGCAGGTGAGCCACCAATATATGCAGTTCCAGTAAAAGGAATCCCCACTTCAGGATTTGTATTTGATAGGGTTAATGCGTTTGGTTGTTCTGTTCTAAGTTGCAAAGAAGCATCTCCAAATGTTGACCATGTTTTTATGGTTTCAAGATCAGAACTTGTAGAACTTTCAGTAAGCATTAAAACAGCAGTATTTACTACTATCGACCCCCAATGGGTGCGTTGTTCACTTGTATTAATCCCTGTTGTACTACCTATCCCATCAGTGTCATAATTAAAGCCACCAACTAAAATGTCATAAAAATAATCCTGTCCTCTTTGTGGTGGTTGCCAAGGCTGATTAATTGTTGACATCCACGTAACTACTGCACCACCTCCCGATTTTCTAAGCCAAGTTTCGGCAAAACATGATGCCTCGGTATGGAATGCTCCATTTACGCAA
Organism: uncultured Bacteroidales bacterium; assembly: GCA_964397745.1. Lineage (GTDB taxonomy): Bacteria > Bacteroidota > Bacteroidia > Bacteroidales > ML635J-15 > Bact-19. The sequence goes on from CAYNKH010000139.1 coordinate 1,231, forward strand.
GCAACAGAAACTATAAACGGCAGTTTATCTCCATTTGTTAAACTATTTATATCGGCATTATCAAAGCCTGTAGTAACAAAAGATGTCTCAGACCCATGACCACAATAAGCAATTGTTGACGCACCAGTGTTTATGTGTCCTCTTAAAGTATTAGCATAGGCTGAAGGTGCATAGTTTTCTCTATGTGTACTGTAAGTAAAAGGTTCTAATCGTTGTGTGTAGATTCTTTGCACATGAGTATAGTCAATTTCACCATCATCACCACTACCACTACCTTCATCAGATGCTATACCAATAAATGTTTCTCGCCAAGCACTTGTCATATCTGGATTTTTCTCATAAGTAATAGCTTTGTTGATTTGAACTGTTAAATCAGTAGTATTAGCACAAGAAAAACGTCCAACAGAAATATCAATATAATCATCAGTACCTGAAACACAACCCATGTATGGGTCTGTTGGGCATTGAACTCCATCGCTCGAAAATGTAGGTGATTTTATATCAGCCCAATCGCCAACTAATTGCACAAACATTAAATTAGGATTGTTGGTATATGCGTTTTGAATTGTCGTATTAACATTGGTTCCAGCTGCAACCACAGTAGTACTAACATTATAACCTTTTTCTTTTTTCCATGCAATATAGGGTGCCATTGTGCTTTCATAGGCAGAAGTTGTAATAACTAAAATATCACCATATTCGCTCATTGTTAAATCCGCACTTACTTTAGCTCCTGAGTCATAATTTATAAACATGCTTTTGTAAATACCTTCAACCTCAACAATTTTATTAGTATGATCAGATAAAAGTGGATTTGTAGGCATCTCGTCGTTTTCTGTAAGCCTTACTTTTATGTTGCTGTAAACTCTGAGAGTATTTGCAGCAGAATTATATTGAAATGGAGACACTCTAACTGAAGTTCCGCGTACATCTCTAAAAATAAACGGATCATCCATTTTTGCAATTTTTGCAGGATAAAACTCGTCTATAATAGATGCAGGATCAATTGAATATGGTATCTCTGAGGGATCTTGATTTCTGTAAATAACTCCTCTCGATGGTAATAGAGGGTAATCCAATGGGTAATCGGTATAATCCGAATAAATAACTTCAAAATCAACATCTTTTAACTTAGGCAATTGAACTGATGCACTAATAAATGGAAGCTCTGCCCAACCAGCTTTGTCAGTAGTGGTAGATACTCCAATGTCAATAACTTGATAGGTGTTGCCATCAATTGTAGTCTCTTGTAAATCCCAATACTTTAGGTCGAAACTAACATCATAAACACCTTCGGAGGATGGCTCATAAGACCTTTCATAACTGCTTTGAGCAAATAATCCAGAAACACATAAAATAGTAATAATACTAAGTAAAACTTTTTTCATAACAGAATATTTTTTTTAAACACTATTTGTAAAACCCATTATTAATAGTAAAGGTTGCATCAAAAATAACAAAATTGCTATTTTTCGTGTGTGATTTAAGTCCTATTACTGACAAATTATATTAAACGCCAGTTATAAGGGATTATCAAACAATAAAGTATGCTGAATTGACGAAGATAATTTGTTGTTTTTTAAGACGCAAAATTTATTATTGAACAACCCCTTAGCTAATAGCTTGTGTCTCTTGATTATACTTTATTGTTTTGCTATCCATAATCAGGTTAAATTTGTTTTATTAACTTTGTAGGCTTAAAAAAACACTTATGATAAAATTTGACAGATTTGTTCTAAAAAATGGTTTACGATTGCTGGTTTATCAAGATAAATCAACGCCTTTGGTATCTGTTAATACGCTATACAATGTTGGAGCAGTAAATGAAGATGAAAATAGAACTGGATTTGCTCATTTATTTGAGCATCTTATGTTTGGTGGTTCTGCTAATATTCCTGAATTTGATACTGTTTTACAACGAGCTGGCGGTGAAAATAACGCTTTTACAAGCAACGATATTACAAATTACTATATCACAATTCCTCTGCAAAATATCGAAACTGCGTTTTATTTAGAGTCTGACAGAATGCTTGAATTAGCTTTTTCACAAAAAAGTTTGGATGTACAAAAAAATGTTGTTTCCGAAGAGTTTCGTCAAAGATATTTGAATCAGCCTTATGGCGATGTGTCGCTCCATTTACGACCGCTTGCATATAAAGTGCACCCATATAAATGGTCAACTATAGGAAAAGAAATTAGCCATATTACTGAAGCAAGTATGCAAGAAGTTAAAGATTTTTTCTATAATCATTATGCACCTAATAATGCGATTTTAGTTGTTGCAGGTAATGTAGAACCTGAAAATATCTTAAAACTTACAGAGAAGTGGTTCGGAAATATCCCACGCAGAAATATGAGAAATAAAGCAATCCCAATAGAACCTAAGCAAACTCAAAAAAGAGAACTAAGTCTTGAAAGGGATGTTACAGCAGATGCTATTTATATGGCCTATCACATGTCTAAACGACTTAGCGATGATTATTTTGCAAGTGATTTAATTTCGGATTTATTATCGAATGGAAAATCATCAATGTTTAACAAAAACCTTATCAAAGGAGATAAGTTATTTTCACAATTAGATGCATATATTCAAGGATCTGTATTTCCTGGATTATTTATGATAAATGGAAAATTGTATCCCGAAACTGATTTTAAACTTGCAGAAACCAAAATAAAAAAGCAATTAAATAAAATTATTCGTGGTGAGTTTTCGAATAGAGACTTGCAAAAAGTCAAAAATAGAGCTATTAGTGCAATGTTGTTTGCAAGAATTCATCATCTAAACATTGCTATGGAATTGGCATATTTCGAAGCATTAGGAAATGCTGAAATGATTAACGAAATTGAAACTAAATATCAGCAAGTTACTCACGAAAAAATAGTCGAAGTTGCAAACAAAATTTTTAGAGACGACAATCTTTCGTGCATCTATTATAAATCAAAAAATAAGAAAAATGATTGATAGAACTATCACACCCAAAATATCAAAGATAAATCATGTAGATTATCAAAAACCTGTTGAGTATATTGCCGATAATGGAAATAAAGTATTTGGGTTTTACTCTAAAAATGCACCAGTTATTAAGTTAGATTTTATTTTTAATGCCGGTGTTTTGTTTCAGAGTACAGCTTTGCAGGCAGTTTTTGCAAATAGCCTTATAAAAGAAGCTCCAAAAGGTAAAAATCCAGATGAGATATCAGAGTTTTTTGATTATCACGGAAGTTATATTGAGAGCTTTATAAGTCCCGAAACTGCTGCCCTTCGCTTGTTTGTACCCTCAAAATATTATAAGGATGTAATTGACACATTTCTCGATTTTATAAATAATCCTGATTTGCCAAATGATGAATTTGAGATACTTCAGAAAAAATATTATCAAGCAATACAAAACAATCTCAAAAGAACTCAATATGTTGCAATGAAAGGACTTGATCACGAAATTTTTGGGTCAAAACATCCATTAGGTTATATTTTAAATCCTGATGACGCAAAAAATATAGAATACTCAAAGATTAAAGAGTTTGTTCGGGATTACTATAAACCAAATAATTGCGATATAATAATTTCGGGTAACTATTCTTTGCAAATGGTTGAAACATTGGTTAAGAATTTCAAAAAAGATAAAAAAGAAGCTAAAAAAACATCTTTTTCAGAACTCTTAAATCTGTCAACAGTTTCTGGCAAAATGCAAAAACTTCGTATTTATGAATTTAAAGATGCCGTGCAATCGGGATTATGTGCTGGTTTGGATTTGGGTAAACCTACCACTGAAGAAAGCTTAATTTTGAATGTTTTAAATATGGTTTTTGGAGGATATTTTGGTTCAAAATTGATGAAAAACATTAGAGAAGATAAAGGTTTTACTTATGGAATTGGCTCTGTTATCCGCGAAACGGGCGATAAAGTATTGTTAAAAATTATTTCAGAGGTCGGCGTTAATGTTACTAAAAAAGCAATAGATGAGATTTATTATGAAATGGACATGCTATCGAAAAAAACAATATCCGAAGATGAACTTGAAGCTGTAAAAAGTTACATGATTGGCGAAATATTATCCTCTGTGGATGGTGTTATTCCATGCTCGATGGTTTTTGAAAAACTTCATTCACAACAAAAGGATATGAACTATATTACTAAACAAATTGATACTATAAATAATATCACCCCCGAAATGCTTATGCATACAGCTAAAAAATTCTTTAATTCTGATAAATTAAGTGTTGTGGTGGCTGGAAAAGTATAGAAGGGTATGCAGAATTTTTTGAGTATATTTGTGTGAAATATAATGATAATAAGGAAAGCTAAAATAGAAGACTCAAAACTCATTGCTATATATATGATGATGGCAATGGAGAATATTTTTTACAATTTTATTGGAGAAAATTCGTTTGTAAAAGCAACTCAAGCCTTAGAATGTCTGATTAGCAAAAAATCGAATCAATATTCCTATGAAAATTGTTGGGTCGTTGAGAGCAAAACAGAAATTATTGCAGCAGCCAATATTTATGACGGCTCAAAATTACAAGAACTTAGACTACCAGTTGTAGAGGAAATTAAATCAAGGTTTAATCGTGATTATAGACCAGAAGATGAAACACAAGCGGGAGAATTTTACATCGATTGCTTTGCTGTACATCAAAAATATCAAGGCAAGGGTATTGGCTATAATACATTGCAATTTTTGATTAATGAGTATGTGCATAAAAGAAAAGGAACATTAGGTCTGTTGGTCGATAAAGACAATCCACACGCTAAAAGACTATACTTAAAATTAGGATTTGAAGTAATTGGAGAAAAAACATTGGCTGGAAAAAAGATGGAACATCTTCAAAAAAAGGGCAGCATCCGATAAAGTCTCGTTTTTCAAGAGACTAATTTGTCCTATGGATAACAATAACAATTCTCGTACCGAATGATACTAGAGTCTATCTATTGTTCTTTTGGTTTTTCCTGTGTTGTAGCTTTCCAGGCATTTTTATATTTAAAGGATAATTTACCCCAATATTCGTTACTGTATGCCGCAACTCTATCTATTGTAGCATCTATTTCCTCTTTTTGCAAATTGTCTGCCTCGCGAAGATTAAGCACATAAATCCATCCGTCTTTTTTGCATATCCAACAGCCATAGAGTGAGTAATTTATTTCAAGAAGGTCAATTGCAAACTCCTCTTTACTCTCATCAACCATTTTACACAAAGGACTCATTACTTGAAAATAGTACTTCTCTGGGGTCGCTGAATAGGAAAAAACATCAACCCAAATAGTTGATTTTTTGTACTTAAAAGTCCACTGACCTTCTTTTTGACCTTTTGCAGCAATAGGATCAATCCCTACTTCTTTAATTGAACTCTCAATATAATCACTCAAATGATAAGGTATCATAGCTTTTTTTTTACAAAAATAAATATTTTAATCTATTTCCACTAATAACTTAACATTCTTATTTGTCTCTTTCACCAATTCTGACAATAATCCTCCAGGTCGTGCATAGCCAATTGTAATATTGTCTGCTATTGCGAGCATATATCGATTGCGAGTTTGGTAGGTGGTTTCCGATGCTCTTGTAACAGAATTATCAAAAGGTGAAACAATAAACAATCTACCGTCTTCCATAGGTTTTAAAAAGTCTTCTTCCGCTTTTTTTGTGAGACTACGTGCCATAACCATTATTACAGGTTGGTTACCTTTTATCAGAAAATGTAAAACATCTTTTTCTAACTGTGAATGAAAACCACTTATTACGCAAGTACCAGAGGTTCGCTTTTCTTTTGCCCAGTTATAGCATTTTAGAACTGCTGCTGCTGGAACTTGTCTGCTGCATAAAAACGCAGTCTTATTAAGTTTTAGTAAATCTATATTTCCGTAATGTGATTTTATCTGCATTTCTAATTCCACTTCGTCTAAAGTTTGTCTAAAACGTCTAAAGTTTGTCCAAAACGTCTAAAAACGTCTAAAACATAATTAGAATTAATCTAATTAGATACTTACAACTGCCTGACGATGAGCAATATGCAAGCTTCATGAATAAAACTATGTTGTTTTTAGACATAAAAAACGTCTCAATTTTAATCCATTCTCGCCCTTTTAGACAAATAATATTATTCCTTTCCATTGATTGCAAAATATTTTTCACTTTATCTTTTTTCTGTTTACCAGTTCTATTCTTTTATTTTAAGATTTATATAACAGAAAAAAATGTTGGTTTATTTAATGCTCTAACGGTAATATATGCACAACCTCATCCAACACTCCTACCCCCCCACAAACGTGAAATTACAACACATATATTGACTAATAACACTCAATTATTCGTTTTTTGTAAATACACAAACTGTAAATTAGAAACAAAACAATTTGGAGAAAAAGTGATTCTTGACCGCGTCAACCTTCAGATCTTT
>CAYNKH010000140.1:0-7590 GCA_964397745.1 uncultured Bacteroidales bacterium
GCTTGATTGTGATGGATATAGCCAATTAGTATCATCAAATACAAATATGCTAGATATAATCAATAAAGATGAAATTATATCAGAAAGCAATTCTTGGAATAGGGATACTGTATATATTGATAACTTTGCCGGCAAAGGAGAAAAGTATATTGGCTATCGTGCAGTTTCATATGGCAGTAGTACCAGATATTATTATGGTTGGATAAAAGTTGAGTTGTCTGCGGATAAAAGTTTGTTAAAAATTATAAGTAGGGCAGACAATCTTACAGAAGGCAATTCAATTAAAGCAGGACAGCTAGAGTAAAATATACTCTATTCTATGTAATCGAATATTAAACTTAATAGAGTTCCATTCACAAAAAGCCAATGGTTTTTGTGAATAAGTGCAAAATATATCAGCAACTTGGTTTTATGAGTATTGATATAAGCGAACTTAAAGCTGGTAATTACCTTATAAATTGTAAAGAACTAAATGAAAGTCAAAGCTTTATAATATCAAGGTAGGATAAAACAGACACATAAATCATATTAACAAAAAACCCGGACTTTTCGGTAAAAATCGAAAGTCCGAGTTTTTGGTTTGTTGGCTTTATAATAAAGCTATATTATTGTCCAGTAAACAGAGCAAATTTTACTTTAGATCCATTTTGAGTACACATATAATATTTGTAATTAAAATCTTTCATTAACTCGGGGATAATTTTATATTTTTTATTCTTTTTTGTAAATAAAGTTGTACCATGCACTTTACCATCCGAGAATATTGACACTACCACAGCCATTCCTTTACGATCTGGAGCGGTAATGCTTTTGTATTCGTATCCGTCAAGGTTTTGTTGCTGAAGAAGTTTAACATTCTTTTTGTGGTCGTTATAAAACAAAAATACTTTTTCGCCAACAGCGGTATATGCAACAGAGGAGAATAACTCTCCTTTATAATCGTAACTATACTGACTTTTTGGGATTCTTGTCATCCATTCCATATTATTTTCGGCACTACAATAAGCAACAAGAACATCATTGTACATGTCATAATGATTATAAATTACCTCTTTTGAACCTGGCACAATAATAGAATCGACCCAATGATTAGAATGCTCAGCAATAACAACAGAACCTCCATTAGATAATTGCAGAACATCAAGTAATTTATAATTATACATTTCATCATAAAACTTCAATAATCTTTCGGATCTAAAATCAGGAGTTTCGCTTCTAGCAAACATATAATCTGATTGCTTAGAATTAGTGGGCATTTCAAATTCTTTAGTCTGAGTATTTAATTTTTGATGATATATACCTTCGAAATTAGTTTTTCCTTTTCTTACAAGAAAGCCGTAAATATCGACATTTTCATCATCATCAAGTCCAAAAATTGCATCTACAAGTATGTATTTTTTACCTTTCACATCATATTGATCCACCAGTTTTGTTGTATTATCAAATACCAAAAGTTGATAGTCATAAATAAGTTCTTTCATTCTTTTTGCTCTACGTGCATCTGGTTCAATTTTAGCGAGCATATAAATATTTCCTGTATTCGATATTTTATACTGAATAATTTCGAAAGCCTCATCTACAAGTGGAAGTTTAATCATGTTATTATATATTTCCTTCATATCAGCATCGTAAACTTTAAAGAAAAAAGGCTCTTCGTTGTAAGTTTGGAAAGGTCTGTTGTAATATACAAACATGTTTTGCTGATTAGGAGTAAGTTCAACGTTAAAATCTACGCTAATGTTCTGATTTGTCAACTTGCCAATTATCTTAGGCTCTCCTATAATCTGTCCACTTTTGTTAACCTGCTGAATGTACAGCGACTTTTCTTTAATAGTATTGTTAACCACTTGCGTAAAAAGAACTAATTTACTATCAAGATAAAACATTGCAACATAATCTGAATTTATACCTCCTACCATTGGTAATATTAACTGATTTGTAGATTCACGATTCATTGTTGCACCGTTAAAAAACTCAAGAAACAAATTGTCTTTTGCGTCTATTCTAAGAGCATAAAAGCCGTCTGAGTCTGCACCTATGAGTCTTACATACTCGTTCATGTCTTCCATAACAATGTCTCGATCGTAACCAAAACTTGCCGAAGCTTGTGAATATGCTATTCCTGTACAAAAAATTGCTGTGATAAATAATAATGTTAATTTTTTCATAATATGCTGTTTTGTTATTTGTCGCTAATATAGAATTTTTTTTTTACATACTAAAATTATTGTTTTTTATTTGCCAGTTGACCGCACGCAGCGTTAATGTCTTGACCTTTCGACTTTCTGAGTGTTACTATCAAATTTTTTGATTTCAAAAAAGCTATAAATTCTTCAGTTTTTTTGTCATCAGAAGGCAAATAAATGTCAGAATCTCCAGGATTATACGCAATAAGATTAATTTTACATGGAGATATTTTTGTAAATTGACTTAGTTTTTGTGCATCTTTTATATCATCATTTATATCTTTTAGCAAAACATATTCATAAGTAATTCTTTGCCCTGTCTTTTCATAAAAGTACCTAATCGCTGCACTTAAAGTCTCAAGATTATATTTTTTATTTATTGGCATAATCTCACTGCGTATTTTATTATCAGCAGAATGTAACGAAATCGACAAGTTGAATTTTATTTTATCATCGGCTAAGCTTATTATTTTTGGAGCAATACCAGCTGTTGACAATGTAATTCGTTGGGGAGAAAAACCTAAATCATTTTCGTTAGTAATATGTTTTATTGCCTCTAATGTGTTTTCGTAATTTAATAAGGGCTCCCCCATCCCCATAATTACGATATTCGTTAAAAATCTGCCAAACAATTTTTGACAAGTCTCATTAAGTTCAAAAACCTGTCCAAAAATTTCTCCAACACTTAAGTTTCGTATAAAGCCCATTTTGCCAGTTGAGCAAAAACTACAATTCAAGGGGCAGCCCGCCTGTGTCGAAATACATGCTGTAACTCTATCTTTACTGGGAATTAATACTCCTTCAAAAAGCTTATTGTCAAGGGAACTAAATAAAATTTTTGTCGTTTTATCTTTTGAACGATTTGTTGATTCAATTTTAATATTATCGAAATAAAAGGCTTCTTCTAATGCTTCTCTAAAAGTTTTTGGCAAATCGGTCATAGATTCAAAATCTTTTACTCCTTTATTCCATAACCAATATAATATCTGACGTGCACGAAACTCTTGTTGCTTGTTTTTTTTGCAAAATTCAACAAGTTTATCAAAGCTTAAATTGCGTACACATTCTTTTTCCATAATTAATGTTTTTCTGCCTTTACATACTCCAGAGAGGTGTTTTTAAGTGTTTTTTTTGCAAAAATAGGCAAAACAATTGAAAGTAGGATATTTATGAATTGATTTTAATTTTTAAACATTTTTATTCGAGTATCAATAAGGTTTTGTAATTTCTGTCATATTGTTATACCTTTTCGGGTACAAACTACTCAAATTATTGGCGAATACCAGTATCTAAAGGGTATAAAATCAATTAAAAACACCAATATAATCCCGACGGGTGCATTTCGTGATTTTTTTTTAATTAATGTTTGATAATTGTTTTGTTAAATAACTGGTGTTCGATATATCTTGATTAGTCGCTTTGCTGTTTATAAATTAGTGCTAAACAAGGTCATTAAAAATTTAAAAACACAAAATATATATTGTGCATTGAAAAAAATATTATATTTGCAACTTGAAAAGCCCGGGTGGCGGAATTGGTAGACGCGCTGGTCTCAAACACCAGTTTCTTTTTTGAAGTGCCGGTTCGACCCCGGCCCCGGGTACACCCCCTCTTTTGAGGGGTTTTTTATAAACTATAAATATGGCAAATATAATGTCTGATAAAAAACAAAAGCAGTTTGATAAGCATTATTTAGAAATGGCTGTTGTTTGGGCTAAAAATTCATATTGTAAACGCCGGCAAGTTGGTGCCCTTATTGTTAAAGATAAAATGATAATATCTGACGGGTATAACGGCACACCATCTGGATTTGAAAATGAATGCGAAGACGAAAATTATATCACAAAACCTTATGTTCTTCATGCCGAAGCAAATGCAATTACTAAAGTTGCAAAATCAGGCAATAGCTCAAGTGGTGCAACTCTTTATGTAACAACATCTCCTTGTATCGAATGTGCAAAACTAATTATTCAGTCTGGAATTGTCAGAGTTGTTTATTTAAACAAATATAACAAAACCGAAGGATTAGACCTCCTAATAAGAGCGGGAGTTGAGGTTATCAATTTTAAAGACGATGAATAAATATAAAAACACAAAATTTAGTATTGTTTTACCATTAATAATTGCTGTTTCAATTGTTACAGGTATCATTATTGCTGAAATTTTAAACAATAACAATAATACTCAAAGCATTTTAATATCACAGCCAAAAGACAAGTTAAATATTGTTGTTGATTATGTTGCTAACGAATATGTCGATAAAGTTGATCGTAATGAACTCGCCGAAATTGCTATTCCAAAATTTCTTGAAACTTTAGACCCACACACATTATACTTTTCAGCAGACGAAGCAAAAACGGTTGAAGAAGAACTACAAGGTGAGTTTAGTGGAATTGGTGTGCAATTTAACATTTTTAAAGATACAGTATTAGTCGTTAACGTTATCGAAGGTGGACCATCAGAGAAGTATGGCGTAAAAAATGGAGATAGAATTATAATGGTAAATGACTCCCTTATCGCTGGCATTGGAATAAAAAACGACCAAGTAATGTCAATGTTAAAAGGAGCATTGGGATCTAAAGTCGAATTAAAATTATTTCGAAAAGGAGAAGATAAACTTATTAGTTGCAATATTGTAAGAGGGAATATACCACTAAGGAGTATTGATGGATTTTACATTATTGATAAAAGTATTGGATATGTAAAAATAAGCACTTTTTCTCTAAACACTCATAATCAATTTATTGATGCTGTTTTTAAAATGAGAAAGAAAGGTATTAAGTCTATTATTATTGATTTAAGAAACAATTCGGGCGGATACCTTAATTCGGCAACAGATATTATAGATGAGTTTTTTGAAACTGGTAAAACCTTAGTTTATACCGAAGGCAATGCAAGAGCTAAAACTATAATTGGATCAACAAAAAAACGCAGTGCTTGTCTCGACTTAGACATAGTTGTTTTGATAGATGAGTTTTCGGCATCTGCATCAGAAATTGTTGCTGGAGCAATTCAAGATAACGATCGTGGTTTTGTAATCGGGCGACGCTCCTATGGTAAGGGACTTGTTCAAGAATCGACAACATTTGACGATGGTTCAATTATACGATTAACAACCGCAAGATATTATACCCCATCGGGTCGATGTATTCAAAAATCTTACAAGAATGGTCTTGACGAATATTACTCGGATATTTACAACCGATATATCAATGGTGAATTTTTGCAAGAGGATAGCATAAGACAAATTGACTCGCTTATTCATTATACAGGAAAAGGTAGAGCAGTTTATGGTGGTGGTGGAATAATGCCAGATATCTTTATTCCGATTGACACAACAGGATATACTAATCTATACGGTGAAATTGGCAGAGCCAACCTAGAGTATTATTTTTCAATTGAGTTTGTTGATAAAAACAGAGCAGCCTTAGAGAAAATTACTAATCTAATAGAATTAAGAGCCTACCTAAAATCACAAAATTTAAACACTAAGTTTTGGCAATACGTTGCACTAAATGGCATAAATGCACAACCAAAAGATGTTGCAATTTCAGGTAAGCACATCGAAAACAGCGTTGCGGCATATATCGCAAGACAAGTATTAGGCGATGATGAATTTTATGAAATTGCTAATAAATATGATATTGCCTTAGATTCTGCGGTAAATATTATCAAATCGGGTCGAAAGGTTTATTAAGCTTGTATTGTATTAAATAATATTCATTGATTCGCCTTAATATTCAGCACTTTTAATTCAATCTGAACTTTTAAAACTATACCGACTAAGGGTATTAGTGAGAAACGTTTTAACAATTTTTCTTTCAGCTTCTTTTTGTCTTTTCGTTTGAAACAAAATAATTGCACATTCAAAAAAGAATTTTGCATAAGCACTATCATCTAGAAAATGTTTTTCAAACCAGTTTATATAACGTAATCCACCAGTGTAATCTGCAATTTGAACATACAAAGCAGGAGGTACATATCGAAGTCCCCTTCCATAATGACAGTATCCGCCACAATGTTTTTTGTCTGCAGCTAATTCTGCTTTTATTCGCTTTATTTTTGTTTTTATGCGTTCTACTTGTTTTGGTGTCATCTTGCTTGTTTTTAAAATTTAGTTTGTAAAGGAATTGTAAAACAATAAACTTGGCAAATTGAGAACTCCAATTAATAAAAAAAACTATTGATACTCTCGAAGTTCCTTAATCTTTGGGTCAAATTTAGTAATTGTTTTTATATATTTAGATACACACAGCTTAAAAAACTACGATAACTATAATTTGACTATCTTTGCTAAAAAATATGATAATGGAAGAATATATAAATAAAGTTATATAAGGAGATTGTTTAGACATAATGCCCAATATTCCCGATAATTCGGTTGATATGGTGCTTTGTGATTTACCGTATGGAACAACTCAAAACAAGTGGGACTCAGTAATTCCTTTGGATAAACTTTGGGAACAATATGAAAGGGTTGTAAAAAAAGACGGAGCAATCGTTTTAACTGCACAAGGATTATTTACTGCAAAATTGATTTTAAGCAATGAAAAATTGTTTAAATACAAAATTGTTTGGGTAAAGTCAAAAGCAACCAACTTTTTAAATGCAAAAAAGCAGCCATTGAGAAAACATGAGGATATTTGTATTTTCTACCAAAAACAACCAATTTATAATCCTCAAATGATAAATGGAACAGCATATGACAAAGGAGTTAGAAAAGACCAATTTACAGGTAGTTATGGAGATTTTAAGCCCAGACACGTAAAAAGCAACGGTGCACGTTACCCACATGATGTAATGTTTTATAACCCTGAATACGAAGAAGATGCAGTTTATTATAAAACAGCCGAAAGTGAAGGGAAAGTTTTACACCCAACGCAAAAACCAGTTAAACTTGGACAGTTTCTGGTAAAAACTTTCACAAATGAAAATGACGTAATTTTAGACAATGCTTGCGGTAGTGGTAGTTTTTTAGTTTCTGCAATTTTAGAAAATAGACGATTTATTGGAATTGAAAAAAACGAAGAAACGAAATTACATAAAGTTTCGGATATTGATTACATTAAAATCTGTAACGAGAGAATTGAAAACGCCATGATTGAAAGGAAACAACCAAAACAAAAAACACTTTTTAACTTCTTTATATAACCATCTTATGCAAAAAATGAACGAGAGAGCTTGGGCAGGTCAAATTATCAGTTGGATAAAAGAGACTATTTTAGCAGGCGAGACAATATTTGAAGATGCAACAAACGATGAAGGTATAAAACTAAAATCAGGCAGAACTAAATTCCCTGACATTTTGCTCTTCATCGATAAAGTTTCAGGTATTGTTTTTAATGGTTGGGTGTAAAGTTTCACCACGTTGTTAATGGATAAACGTCCCCCTTCCTTTGCGAAG
>CAYNKH010000141.1:0-7496 GCA_964397745.1 uncultured Bacteroidales bacterium
ACTAATATTGACATATCAAATATTTGCAAATTCATAATTTTGAAACTACTTTTAGGCTTTGCAAAAAAACACTATGGATTATAGCGACAACACACAATTAAAACTTGCACAAGACTTTGTATTGCACACAAATCGCAATATATTTCTTACTGGTAAAGCTGGTACTGGAAAAACTACGTTCCTACATAATTTAAGACATTCAACTCCTAAACGCATGGTTGTTGTTGCTCCAACTGGCGTGGCAGCAATAAATGCTGGAGGTGTAACAATACATTCGTTTTTTCAATTACCTTTTTCTCCATTTATTCCTGGAAGCGAGTTAACAAAGCAAAATTCTGGTTCTAAACAAAATTTTACTCATAAACTTAACCGCAACAAAATAAAAATTATCAGAAGCTTAGATCTTCTTATTATTGACGAAATTAGTATGGTGCGTGCCGATTTACTTGATGCTATTGATGATGTTCTAAAGCGTTATCGCCGCAACGATAAACCATTTGGAGGCATACAGCTTTTAATGATTGGTGATTTACATCAACTTGCACCCGTGATTAAAGAACACGATTGGTCATTAATACGAGATTATTACAAATCTCCGTACTTTTTTAATAGCATAGCTCTAAAAAGAACCGACTTCACAACAATTGAACTAAAACATATTTATCGTCAAGAAGATCGAGTTTTTATTAATTTGCTCGGCGAAATTCGTGAAAATGAACTCTCAAACGAATCTATAAATCTATTAAACACAAGATATATACCCGATTTTGTACCCGAAAAAGAAGATGGATACATCACTCTAACTACGCATAATGCAATCGCTGCAGAAATTAATCAAGCAAGAATGAGATCTTTGACAACAAAAGTTAAAAGATATCATGCCGAAGTAAAAAACGATTTTCCGCCTTATATGTTTCCTACTGAAGAGGAATTGGAGCTAAAAGTAGGAGCACAGGTAATGTTTATTAAAAATGATTCATCTCTTGATAAACTTTATTATAACGGTAAAATAGGCACAATTACTGGTTTTGATGATGAGCTAATTTTGGTGAATTGCGATGAAGATGACGACATAATACTCGTTAAACCCGAGAAATGGGAGAATGTTAAATATACATTTAACGAAAGTACAAAAGAGATAGAAGAGGAGGTAATTGGAAGTTTTATTCAATATCCATTAAAACTCGCATGGGCAATTACAGTTCATAAAAGTCAGGGTTTAACCTTCGAAAGGGCTGTTTTAGATGTTAATAGAGCTTTTGCTTTTGGACAAGTTTATGTTGCGTTAAGCAGATGTAAAACACTTGAGGGACTTGTACTAATCTCAAAAATTGCTCCACATTCACTTAAACCAGATTCGAATATTAAGGAATTTGATAATGAGTCTCGTCAAAATGAACCAGATGATGATGAGCTTGAAAAATCAAAAGAAATATATCAAAAAGAATTATTGAGAGAATTATTCGATTTTTCGCAAATGAAAAAAATGTTTTTTACTGTTCGAAAACGATATTCAGAGAATAAAACTCGATTTGCTACTTCTTTTGATAATATTTTTGACGAAATGATTAATTTATCAATGGGCGAAATTTTTACCGTTAACGATAAATTCGAGCATCAATTACAAATATTACTTAAAAATCCGCTTTTGCCAGAAGACAATGAAGCTTTATTGGATAGAGTAAAAAGAGCTTCGACATATTATGTTGCCAAAATAGAAACAATTTTTGTAAATAATTTTAAGAACTTGTATTTCGATGCCGATAATAAGGAAATTAAGAAAGATATAGCCGATATTATTGAGAAGTTTGAGTTTTCGGTAGTATCAAAGTTAGCTGGTCTTAAAATTGCTGCAAATAATTTTAAACCAACAGAATATGTGCGAGAAATTGCCAATGCAGAAGTTGAATTTAAACCGACTTTCAACAAAAGGAGAACTTTTTCTGGCGATAGTAAAATAGAGAACAAAGACTTATACGCAGAATTAAATGCGTGGCGAAATTCGGTTGCCAAAGAATCTGGAGTTCCAATTTATATGGTTTTGCAACAAAAATCACTGAAAGAACTTGTCGAGAAACTACCTTCTGACTTAAAACAACTGGCTAAAATCAAAGGTTTTGGTAAAGTTAAAGTTATGCAATATGGTGAAGATATTCTCGATATTATTGATGAGTACTGCGAAATAAATGGAATTAATCGTGATGAGACAGTCTTTAAAGAATTAAAACAAAAAAAAGAACCAAAAATTGACACAAAAAAAGTCAGTCTCGATTTATTTCTTCAGGGAAAAGAAATCTCTCAAATAGCAAAGGAGAGGGGCTTTGTCGAATCTACCATATTTGGGCATATTGCACATTATATTGCCTTGGGAGAGTTGGATTATACCGCACTAATTTCAGACGACAAATTTGACGAAATTAAAGCATATATCGAAACTTCGCAAAGTACTTCAATCAACGAAATTATGGATCAAACTGATAGGAAATTTACTTATAATGAAATTAGATTGGTTCTATCTTGTCTAAAATTTTCGTAGAGAATAATCTTAAATTCTTTTTTTTTGATTAAGATGTTTTATATTTGTGTGATTTTATGTATAAAACATTAAGCATATTAAGAAAGACAATAACTGGTATAGCAGATTGGTTTTACCAACCTTTCAGTAAATATATATCTTTGGTTACCTTTAGATACGGTTTCACAGGGGGGCTAAATACAGTGCTTGACATCTTTTTATATTTTGTTTTTTACAATTTTGTTTTTAAAAAGCAAATGTTAAATCTTGGATTTTATGCCATAACACCTCATATTGCAGCATTCTTAGTAGTTTTCCCAATCACTTTCACAACTGGGTTTATGCTTGCTAAATATGTAACATTTACGCAATCAAAATTAAAAGGTAAAAAACAATTATTCCGCTATGGATTAACAGTTATTGGTGCAATAGTCTTAAATTATATTTTACTTAAATTCTTTGTTGAAGTATGCGATATATGGGCAACTGTCTCGAAAATAATTACCACTGGACTTGTTGTTATATACAGCTATTTTATGCAAAGATATTTTTCTTTTAGCGTAAAAGGTATTCCAAAATCATAAAATTCTTTCTAAAAATAAAAACAAACCTCATGAAATCTGATGAAAACTATTTTGGAATTTACCAGCTTAGAAAAAGTCCTTTGAGACTGGCTCTAAAACAGCAATTGGCAGAAATTTTATTTGTCAATCCAGGGGTCGTAGGGTTTGTCAAATAATAAAGTATGCAGAATTGATGAAGCTATTTTGTTGTTTTTTGAGACGCAAAATTTAGCTAATAGCTTGCGTCTCTTTGCTAATTTTGCAACAAAGAAAAACGGCAAAAGAGCAAGTCAAAATGAATAGTTTATTGTTTTACAATCCCACAGTAAATGAAGCATCTATGTTAGTGGAAAGACTTAATATGATTTTTGAAAATTTTATTCTTTCAAAAAAAAACAGCAGATAGATAAGTTAAGTATCTTGAAAATTCAATATTGGCTAGATTATTTTTATTATCCGAATTTTGACGAAATTAAAATCGCTGCAAGAAGATTAAAATCAAACGAGGAGCGTGTTATTAAAAATTTGGAAATCGCACTAATCGAAAGTGCAAGTACATCTGCTCATGTAATTGATTATCTAAAAAAGTATTCAACTCATTTAAAGGCATCAAATATTGATAGTTTGCTTGATTGTTATCTTTTTATATTCGCAGAAGAGGAGGAGGATGAAGATTATGGATTTTAATTTAAGAGATTTTCAATAAGCTCATAAATTAATTAATCTTAATCGTAAAGATATCTCTTAATGCTCTTTTTAGGAGTTTTTTCAAATTCTTCGTCACGAATAACTATTTTATTAACCTGCATATATGTAGGAACATCTTCGTTAACTCGTTTTTTATAATTTGCAAATACTTTTTCGATTTGTTCAGGTTTTAGATCATGCTTTTTTATGCGGTCTTGATCAGGATAAATTAATGCTACAATTTGGTTGTTTCTACCCACAACAATAGTCTCACTAACTAATGGTAGGTTACTAAATTTAGACTCAATCTCTTCGGGATAAACATTTTGCCCAGAACCTGTGAGTATCAAACCTTTACTTCGACCTTTAATAAAGAGATAGCCGTCATCATCAAGTACTCCAAGATCGCCAGTATGCAACCAACCATCTTTATCAAGAGCTTTTTTAGTTTCTTCTTCGTTTTTATAATATCCCAACATCACATTATCACCTTTTAGCAATATCTCGCCAACTTTACCGTCTTTCTTTGAATCAATTTTTATTTCAAGGGTATCGACAACTTTACCAACAGAGTAAATCTTTGTAGTTTTATGTCCATCATAAGTAATAAGTGGACCACATTCGGTCATTCCATAGCCAACTGCAAAATTAAATCCTATTGTTCTAAGAAAAGTTTCAACTTCACGATTCATTTTTGCTCCACCGATAACAACCTCTTTAAACTCACCTCCAAAAGACTCTTTAAGCGACTTTAATACTTTGTTGTAAACTAAGCCCTTAAGTATAGGTGTTTTTAGTAAAACTTTAGCTAATGGTTTATCAATAGCAGGTTTTATTTTGTTCTTATAAACTTTCTCAATTACCAATGGAACAGACAAAATCAATCTCGGTTTAATTTCGCCAAAGGCTTTTACAATTATTTGTGGAGAAGGTAATTTCCCAAGAAAAATAATAGTACAACCTTTAGAAAATGGAAATAAAAATTCAAAAGCAGCACCATAACAATGTGCTAATGGCAAAAATGATACAATTTTATCGCCAGATTCAAGTGGCATGTTTTCACGTGCATAGCGTACATTTGCTGCCAATGAGTTGTGGTTTAGCATCACACCTTTAGGTAGTCCAGATGTTCCAGATGTGTATAAAATAGCTGCTAATTCGGAATTAGGAATATGTTCTAACTTAAAGTTTTCTTTAGTTGATGCAGGATAATTTTTATTAAACGCTATAAAATCTGATGTAAAATCGTGAGCAACATTATAATCATCAAGATAATAAACCGTTCTAAGCTGCTCAAACTCATTAAAATCCATTTTTTCACATAAAAACTCTGATATAAATAATAGTTTGGAATCAGAATGATTAACAAGATTATAAATATCTTTTGGTTTAAATTCCTGTAAAAGCGGCACTATTACTGCACCATAAGAAACAACCGCAATATATATAGTTCCCCAATTTGCAGAGTTTTTGCCAATTAAAGATATCTTATCACCTTTTTTAATTCCATGTTCTTTAAAAAGATTGTGCATTCTTTCAATTTGTCCAGCAAGCTCGCCAAATGTTAAACCTCCGTTGTCATAATCCTGCAAAGATGTCTTGTCCCAATTATTTAAAATAGCTTCTTCAAAGTAAGCAATCAAATTTTCTTTAATCATAATAACTGTATTTTAAAACGTAAAATTAAGTATATTTTTTTAATTTCAGTATTTATTCTGCGTTTAACCAACAAAGTTAATACTTTTTTGTTGATAAATAACGCCAAAGAATAATAAAACTCCATATATCTTAGTCTCTTCTCCTAACTTTATTATGAGCCTAATTTGTTAAAAATAATGATGTAAATGCAGGCATTTGTCAAGAGTCTATTTTACTAAACACGCAAAAATGCAATATCTTATACTGAATTTTGTAAATAAGTTGGTATTACTTTTTAATTTTTCTAATATGTATTATGTTTGTACAAAAATTGCAAACTAAAAAATAAATATATTATGGCACAAGTTACTATTCACAGTTATGAGGAGTTTGAAGCTTTACTCGGAAAAACAATTGGAACATCTGATTATTTGAAAATTACACAAGAAATGATTAATAAATTTGCAGATGCCACTTTAGATCATCAATGGATACATACCGACATTGAAAGAGCTAAAACTGAATCTCCATTTAAATCAACAATTGCTCATGGCTACCTTACTGTTTCTGTATTACCATATCTTTGGTTCCAGATATTAGAAGTTAAAAATATTAAAATGCTTGTTAATTATGGGATTGAAAAATTAAAATTTAATCAAGCAGTATTAGTTAATGATGAAGTAAGAGTTACTACAAAATTAAAGAATATTTCTAATTTAAGAGGCATAACCAAAGCGGAGATAAATGCAAGGCTTGAAATCAAAGGAAATCCAAAACCCGCTTATGATGCAACAATTATCTTTCTTTATCACTTTGAATAAAAAAAAGCTTATGAATTTAAGACATTTTATCTTTACAATTTTATTATTTCTATTTGCTGTGTCAATATTTGCTCAAACCCCTTATGTTGAGCGGCAAGATCCATATCTCCAATTTGTTCATAGCACACCTATAAAATGCAAATTCCCTCCAAATACAAAAACAGTAATCTTGGAAGAGACTTTTCTTAAGACAGAAACAAATTATGTTAAAAATCTTGACGAACTGGGTAGAGTATATGAGTTTCATATAGAATCGCAAAGCAGCAAAGAACACATTACATACACATGCAGCTTTGGTAAAAAAAAGGCAAGCACTGGAACGTACACAGTCTTTTCTTCTACTGATAAAATAGACTTTGTTATCACTCACGAAAAAAATGAAATAGGAAATCCGGTTCGCCAAATCAAAAAAGATGGTAAAGGGAAACAAATCGAAAAAGTGATATGGTTATATAATGATGCTGAAAAAATTGAAAACGCAAAAATCCTCGATGGGGATAAAGAAGAATTAGTCAACGAATGGCAATATTCTTATGATATTGAAGGAAATCTCGACAGAATAATGCTTATCGATTCTAAAGGACGAACGGAGTACGAATGGGTTTATAATTGCAAGGAAGAGCAAAATTCAATGCCCACAATAAAATCTACAACACAAATATGCTCGTGGAATGGGGAAGATGCTGAACATTTTACTGTTAACGAACAATTATTTGACGAAAAAGGCGGATTCAAACATCATATATGGAGATATTCACCAGAAGACTCTACGATTTGTGCATATTTAATCTATGATGAAACAAGAAAATTGATTCTAAAAGAAGAATATGACCATGACTACGAAAAACCACTTATGATTAAAAAATATCATAAAGGTAGTGTTGTAAATAAAGGTGTTTATAAATATACTGACGGATTAATGACAAATTATTCAGAATATGATGCCAAAAACATTTTAATTCAACACCATCTATACATTTACAACGATGAAGGTTTTATGACACGTGCAAGGATTTATGACGACAAGAATAAAAATGAAAAGACAATTGTTATCAAACATAGATAACTAATACTGGAAACTTCCACAAAGTTTCAACTTTTACTGCAAACCACCGCTTTGAGTAACCAAAGGAAATAAAACAATTGAGCTTAATATTGATGGAACAAATGATAATACTGGTGAAGTTTTAAAACAAATACCCTCAATGGCTTAAACACATCTTGGCGTATGTGGAGAGACGATAAAGCCATTGGTAATGTTTTTAGTAGGGC
>CAYNKH010000142.1:0-7387 GCA_964397745.1 uncultured Bacteroidales bacterium
CTTATTTAATTTAATAAAAACAACGAGTTAAACGAACTCAAAAAACAATGTACAAAGTTATTAAACTATCATTATAATTCAAGCAATTAACGGAATTTTAACAAAACCTTGTTCATTTTTACTTTGTAAACAGATAGATAACAAACAAACTACACAAAAAGTTTTGACGATTGAATTTATTGGCTGCATTGAACTTTACTCTGCTTTTGCGAGAATAAATTTAACTTTAGTTCTACAAGCCAATTTGACAAGCATTGCATCGCATTGGATACTATTTGTTTCTTGAAACCCGAACAAAATTGCATAATTAAAAAAAGACTATTTTTACATTTCCAATCCAATAATTACACGATTTACTTCGTTATAATAAAAAACCAAGCAAAAATGAAGATTTTTAGACTAATTTTACCATTTTCTATTTTTCTATTAGCCATTGCTCTTGAAGTTTCTGCAAAAAAGCCACAAATAACAGTAAAAACAGACAAAAGTACCACAATAACACTTGGAGACTCTATCATTATCTCGTGGAAATCAAAATATGCCAAGAGTGTTTTTTGTTATGAAATTAGCAATAATGAGCTTCCTCTAAAAGGGTCTATAACACTTGCTCCAAGCCAAACTACCTCTTACACTTTTTTTGCCGATAAAAGAAATCAAAGTAAACGCAAAAAGATCAGAATAACTGTGCTTCAGCCCACAATAGTTGAATTTAGAGTTCCTAATCAAATAACAGATGAAGATAAAGCATCAGTAAGTTGGACAGTTGAAAATGCAGAATACGTTAGGATAGATGGCTTTGACGAAAACTTTGGTCTTATTGGTAGAATACCTCTCCAAGCATCTAAAGACACTGTAATCACAATTACAGCGTACAATAAAAATGGATTTGCTACAGGGGAATCAAAAAAAGTTACAGTAAATGTAATTGAAAAGTTTGATTATCCATATCGAGTACCACGAAATTCTAATGTAAATATTTCATGGGAGTTTAAACACACAGATAGTGTAAAATTCATTAATCTAAGTGGAGCTTTGCCTGCTGTAGGGGACATTTACATTCAAGTAAAAGAAAGCTCAAAATATAGAGCCGAAATATACAGGTCGAATGGGACTTACGAAGTTAAGGATTTTACAATTTTAGTTTATGACTCCAAAATAAAAGCTTTTACAGGAAACAAAACATATTTTAAAGGCGAAGAGATTATTCTCACATGGTTGGTTGAAGATGCCGATTCGGTTAAACTTTCCTGTTCCACTATAGTACAAGCATTAAAAGGTTTTTTAAAATACAAACCAGAAGGGGATGAAATTATTACATTAACAGCATACCTCAATGGTATGGAAGACCAACGATTTTTCAAAACTCACATGATAAGTCGAAAGTATATTTCTGGGGAAACCGACTATTCAAAAGTTCAAAAGAATGTGAGATTAGATTACGAGATTTTTTCGACAGATTTAAGTGAATACCCCGATTTAGTAAAACTATACGTACTTGTTGTTGATAGTGCAGGTAATTTTGTTCATGGACTTGCCCCACCAACAATCAGCGCGAATGAATCAAAAAAGCATTTTATTGGCTTAGTAGAAACATACACTGGTGGACAAAGTAAGAAAATCACAGATTTTAAAGTTGAAGAATATGTTTCAAAAGAAACTATTCCCAGAGATATTTCTATGGTCTTAGATTATAGTGGCTCTATGCTTGAACCCATAAACACACTTGAACATGCAGCAAAATCTTTTATCAGCAACAAATTTGAACACGACAATTTGAGCATTGTAAAGTTTGATGACAGGATTAAAGTTGTTTCTAATTTGACAACAGATAAATCTGCACTTAACACAAGATACTACAGAAAAGGACTTAGTGGATTTGGTGGAGGAACAGCACTTTATGCCGCTGTTGGCGAAGGTTTATATACAATTAAAGACTCTGAACAGCCAAAAGAAATAATAATATTCACTGATGGTTATGAAAACTCATCGCTTTTTGTAAAAAATGCTAAAGCCACTAGTGCCTTACAAATTGCGAAATATGCAATAGATAATAGTGTTAAAATATCATGTATTGCATTTGGGGATAATGTTAATCGACCTCTCCTTGAAGTTTTATCGGCATACACTGGGGGAAAATATTTCGAAATCAATTCCGATAAGCAAATAATTGGAGTGTGGACAGAATTACCATATTTAAGTGCAAATTATTACGTAGTTAGCTTTAAACCAAGCTCAATCGAAAATATTAATGGCGTAAAACTTACATATAATAATAATATTGGCGACAAAATTACTACCAATAAGCCTATTTTTACAGAAACTCCAGATGAGTTAGATGAGACTAAAACCATTCCAAATGCTTACTGGAACACATACGACAGTCTTTATAATAATAAAACTCCTATTTCAATTCCTCAGGCAATTGGCTACTTTAATTTCAATGGAGATATATTAATTGACGATTATGTCGATAATGTTGAACTTTTGGTTGATAACCTTTTAACCGACACATCATTAGATGTAGTAATTTTTGGTCATACCGATCTGGTTGACACCGATGAATACAATTTGCAATTATCATCTCGACGATGCGATTGGGCAAAAAAATATTTTATCGAAAAAGGCATTAGTTATGATAGAATAATTCTGATACCATTAGGAGAAAAACATCCTGTTTGGAAAAAAGAAGACGAAGATTGGAAAGCAGCCGAAAACAGAAGAATCGAAGTGTTGTTGTTGAAGTAAAGTTGTGATGTTGTGATGCTGTTCACAGATATCAGATTGATTAGTGTTGATGCCTGAATCTTTCATCTATTAGAAGTTTTTAATTATTGAAATTATACTCGAAGTAAAACAGATTTCTCCCTGCGGTCGAAATGACAAGCAATAATATTGTTGAAAGGATAGGCTTGATGGCGGCTTTGCTGCCATCAAGCCTATCCACAATCCTCTAATAACAACAGTCATTTCGACCAACGGGAGAAATCTGTTCTCAGTTAGGATGTTCGCTTGCGATGCGCTGAGCTTGCCAGCACTGAGCGACGCCGAAGTGTCGAAGTGAGCTGTGTCGAAGTGTTCAAAACTTTGAAGTAAGAACAGAATTTAGTGCTGCTGCCGGTAATTTCGACTCCGCTCAATCACCTTGCAGAATCACAGGTATTTGAGCTTCATTTATTCATCTGTTCGATTATTTAAATTATACTATCATGTCTCTCTCACACTATACAATCTGCATCGCTGAATCAGTGATTCTGTAATACTGTAATACTGGATAACTGGCTCACTGTATGACAGAATCAAAGAATCACGATTTTTTCTTTTATTTCAAAACTTTTAGTATATTTGTAAAACAACAAACTAAATGACTTATATAAATGCATAGAAATATATTCATACTGTTCGCAATACTTTTAATGAACAGAACTTGTATCGATTTAAACGCCCAAAAATCTAATAATATGACTAACAGAAAAGCAGTAGTAGCTGGACAATTTTATCCAGGAGATAAAAAAACTCTTACAAATGACTTAACGACCTTATTTGCACAAGCAAAAGAAAGGCAAAATGACGCTATTGCGGTTATTTCGCCACATGCGGGATATGTATTTAGCGGTGAAGTTGCAGCAAGTGCAATAAATCAGATTAATCCTGATAAAGAATACAAAAACGTTTTTATAATTGCTTCAAGTCATACCACATATTTTAATGGAGCATCTATTTATAATATAGGTAATTACGAAACTCCGCTTGGTGAAGTAAAAGTGAATATCGATTTAAGTACCGAACTCATCAAAAATAATGATGTTTTTAATTTTAATTCGGAGGCACACAAAACCGAGCATAGTATAGAGGTACAACTTCCATTTTTACAATTTCATTTGCAGAAAGATTTTCAGATTGTACCAATTGTAATCGGTAGCGATGGTGTTAATACGCCTAAGTTGGTTGCAGAGGCTCTTCGCCCCTATTTTAATGATGATAATCTGTTTGTAATTTCAAGTGATTTTTCGCATTATCCAGAATATTCTGATGCAGTAAAAACTGACAAAGCAACTGCTGAGGCTGTATGCAGCGGAAATCCAGATTTATTAATAGATATTATAAACACTTATAAAAGTTCAAATATCAATAATCTTTCAACAAACATTTGTGGCTGGTCAGCTGCTCTCAGCCTTATGTATCTTACGCAAGATAATTACAATTATAATCAAATTGAATATCAGAACTCTGGCGATTCGCCTTATGGCAGTAAAGATAGAGTTGTTGGATATTGGGCAATATCAATAAACTCAAAAAATGAATCAAGTTTTAAACTTAGCGATGAAGATAAAAAACAACTCTTAGAAATTGCTCGATTGGCAGTTGAAACGAAAATAAAGAAAAATTCAAAACCTAAACTTAATTCGGATAATTATAGCAACAATCTTAAAAGCAATTGCGGTGCATTTGTTACCCTTAACAAAGGCGGTAACTTAAGAGGTTGTATTGGAAGATTTGACCCCGACATCCCATTATATGAAGTAATTGTTGAAATGGCAGTAGCTGCAGCTTTTAACGATTCCAGATTTCCATCTGTAACTGAGGCTGAGCTTGCCGAAATTGATTTCGAAATATCCGTTTTAACTCCAATGATAAAAATTGACAATGTCTCTGAAATTGAACTTGGACGACATGGAATTTATATCAAAAAAGGATATCGCGGAGGAACATTTTTACCGCAAGTTGCAACTGATACGGGTTGGACGCTTGAAGAGTTTCTTGGACATTGTGCTCGCGACAAAGCTGGAATAGGTTATGAGGGTTGGAAAGATGCTGATATCTATACTTACGAAGCAATTGTCTTTTCTGAAAAAGACATTGAATCAAAACCAACTAATATAGCTAAATATTACGAGAAACTTGAAAAGAATAAAGTTCTTTGCACACTTTGTCCACACGGCTGCATCCTAAAACCTGGCAGTATCGGACTATGTAATGCTCGCAAAAACGAAAACGGAGAATTAATTGCACTAACTTATGGTAAACTTATTGCTATTCATATAGACCCTATCGAAAAAAAACCACTCTATCATTTTAAACCACAAAGCGAAACATTCTCGATTGGCTCAGCAGGTTGTAATCTTCATTGCAAAAATTGTCAAAATTCAGGCATTTCCCAAAAATCAATAACTGAACACAATTACACCGATGCAAGCCCCGAACAAATTGTAAATTCGGCAATCTTAAACAAATGTAGTTCCATTTCATACACTTATACTGAACCTACAATTTTTTACGAACTTGTGTTAGAGACATCAAAACTTGCACACGAAAAAGGCTTGCAAAATATTATTGTTTCCAATGGTTTTATAAATCAGGAACCTCTTTTAGAGTTAATTCCTTATATAGATGCAGCTAATATTGATCTAAAGTGTTTTAATGACTCAATATATCGAGACATTACCACTGCAAGCTTACAACCTGTTCTTAACACATTAAAAACACTGAAAGAAAAAGGTGTTTGGTTAGAAATTACAAATCTTATTATTCCTAGTCATACTGACGATTTAGGAATGATTGAAGAAATGTGCGATTGGCTTGCTGATAACGGTTTTAAGGATGTACCTTTACATTTTAGCAGATTTCATCCATCCTACAAAATGTCTGATGTACCATCTACGCCACAAGCGACCCTTGAAAAAGCTTATAAAATCGCAAAAGATAAAGGCATTAAATACGTATATCTTGGAAATACACAGACCGAAAAATCTAACACCTATTGTCCTTATTGTAATGCGAAAATAATTGAACGCAATGGCTTTAGAACTGATGCGAATGACTTTAAGGGTAAATGTCCTAAATGCGGAAAAGCTATCAATGGAGTATGGTAATTGAGCATAATATGATCCAGTAATTCTGCTATACAGTGATGCTGTGATACAGTGATACAGTAAATTTGCACAAACTGTTACGTTTGTTCTTAATTCGGATCTTCTATTGCGATGCACCGTGCTAGCAAGCTTACTTCAAACCGAGTAGCACGGCTACGAGCTCACGACCGAAGGGAGTAAAACATCTTGCTTTCGATAATCCTAATCAACACTAAATTAACCGATTACCTGTTCTCTTGTTCTTACTTCAAAAAATAAAATTGTGATTCCGCATCATCTCATCCCCTTACCTATTTCTAACACTCTTTCATTCTATCATTCACAATATAATCTGTAACAAAATTCTTGCAAATATAATTATCATAGCTTGAACAAACATTAATTGCGAAATCTATAGCTACTCTAATTATCTTACGCCAAACATTATGATTTAATGTTTCTAAATCTGAAGCATAAATACCTTCTTGAATAATAGCATAAATTAATCCAGCACTAAAATTATCTCCTGCACCAACAGTTGATATTGGGTCGATGCGTGGAACATCAAAAATTTTATGAAAATCATTTGTAAACAGATTAACCCCATATTTATTTGCTGTATAAATAAAATTATCACAACCAGATTTTGTAATAACATCCTTAGCATTAAAAGCAGACGCTGCCTCAAACAGATTTTGAAAATCCTCATTTGATCCCTTAACAATATGTGATAAAGCAATATTTTCGTGGACGTAATCGAGTATTTGGTCTCTGATTTTAATATGTACTGGTCTAAAATTCGGGTCATAAATAATAAGTGCACCATTATCTCTTGCGGTATGCAAACATTCGACTAAATCTTCGCGAACATCTTTTTTAATTGATGTAAACGACCCAAACAGCACAATATCATCTTTTTTTACCTCTGGAAATAATATTTTAACTTTTCCGTCAACACGAATTTTGTAAAAACTGTACGATGGTTCATTATATTCATTTAAAAAAGCAAGCAACATTCTCGACTTTGCACCGCTATATAAAGTCAAATATTTAGTAGAAACATCATTATCAACCAAAAAATCAGCAATTATATTTCCAATAGTATCATCAGCCTGATCACCAACAACATAAACATTTTCTCCCAATCGCCCAAGACTCACTGCGGCATTTAACACTGGGCCACCCGGACGAGACTCAATAGCTTTTCCTCCTTGAAATATAATATCATAAACAGTTTCGCCAATACAGTAAATTTTACGCATCCTCTTAGATTTAAGGCATCAAAAATAATTAAAAAATAATAAAAACCTGAGTTCGACATAATTTTAAAGTTTATATTTTTGTAAGATGTTGAAGATTAAGGCAACGGAGACTTCGAGACATCCGCCAGTTGGCGGACTCCTCAGTCTCCATAGTGCAATATTCTGATAAATAATAACAATATTCGGACTGTAAGCGAGCGGAAGCGGAGTGGAATTAAAGTTTATTTAAATAAAAAGTCGCAAATTATTTTAATTACAGTCGAAGTAAAACAGATT
>CAYNKH010000143.1:0-7293 GCA_964397745.1 uncultured Bacteroidales bacterium
GCTCAAAATCCACCACGATTAGGCTTTAAGGATGAAAAAGGAAAATTGTTTTTTGAAATGGTTGATGTCTTAAAAGAAAAACGACCTAGATTTTTTATTGCTGAAAACGTTAAAGGAATCTTATCTGCAAATAAGAAAAAAGCATTTCCAATGATTATAAAAGAATTTGAAAAAGCAGGATATAATGTAAAATTCAAATTGTTAAATTCATCTGATTATGGAATCCCACAGAAAAGAGAGCGTGTTTTTATTGTTGGATTTAGAGATTATAAAGACTTTATGTATTTTGATTTCCCTAAGCCTACTACTTTAAACGCTAGCGAAAAAGTAAAGCTAAAAACAGTTTTAGACAAAAAAGCAGATTTAGATGAAAAATGGTTTTTTAGTCAGAAAGCGGTTGATGGTATGTTGCGTGTTAAACATAAATTGAATAAAGGGAGAAATCAAGATATAGAACAAGCTTGTAATACAATAACCTCTCATTTGTCAAAAGTGAGTTTGAATAGTACAGACCCTGTTTTAATGGTTGATAACAGATATAGACGTTTTACGCCTAGAGAAGCTGCTAGTATTCAATCTTTTCCCGAGAACTTTAAATTACTTTCTGTTTCTGAAAATCGACAATATAGAGCAATTGGAAATGCTGTTCCGCCTGTATTAATGTGGCATATCTCAAATTCATTGACAAAGCTAATGGAAAATAATGTTTCAGAACAATCTGAGTTTAGAGAAATTAAAAATCAGAACAATGTAAAGAATGATATTATACCGATATATGCTAGTGAAATAAAATCGAATGAGAAGATAGTATGTAACTGGAAATGAAAGATTATTGCATAAGTTTTAAAATAGTTTTATCGGACAATAGTATCGCTAAGGGATTGTAAAACAAAAATATCTTTTAAATTTATTCCGGTCGTTTTGATGTCAAATTGGTATAGTAAAGAGATGCAAGCTATTAGCTGAATTTTGCGTCTCGAAAAACAACAAAATAGCTTCGGCAATTCTGCATACCTTATTATTTGACAAACCCTAAATAGTAAAAAGAGTTGAAAATCAGTTTCAAGTAACGATTTATTTTGTTAGGTTTGCTACAGATTTTGATACATATCTAAAAAATTATGAGGAGAATTTATGCTTTCATGCTATTATTTTTGCTTGTTGTACTTGCATATTCGCAACAAGTAACTTTTACTGGAACTATCGTTGACGAAAATGGTAAGGCTTATTATAGTGCAAATGTGTTGATAATTGGTAAATACCAAGGAGCGATTAGTGATTTTGATGGGAAATTTAGTGTCGAAAACGTAAATAATCAAGATTCTGTACGCATAACATCTGTTGGATATGTTGAAATTAAAGGAATTGTCTCCGATTTTAATGGAAAGACTCTTAAGCTAACTGTAAATGCAGAAGTTTTACCCGATGTTGTGATAACTGCTTTAGGGGTTAAACGCGAAAAAAAATCTTTAGGATATTCCGTTGTCGAAGTTGATGGAGAAGAATTGCAAACTTCTCGAGATGTAAGTGCGATAAATTCTTTATCAGGCAAAGTTGCTGGTTTAGAGGTGAATGGCACAAATGGAAGTGCTGGTTCATCAAACAGAATTGTATTACGAGGCTCGTCGTCTTTTGAAGGAGATAATCAAGCTTTAATTGTTGTTGATGGAGTTCCTTTAAACAATACTACAATTAGCAATTCCGAAGATGAATGGGGAGGTATGGATTTTGGAAACGGAGCATCAGACTTAAATCCAGATGATATAGAAAGTATATCTGTGTTGAAAGGTGCGAGTGCTGCAGCACTTTATGGCTCAAAAGCTGCTAATGGAGTGATTCTAATTACTACAAAAAAAGGAAAATCTCGAAAAGGAATTGGCATACAATATAATGGTGGAATTAGTGTAGAAACACCTTATATTCTATACGATTTTCAAGATGTTTATGGTGCAGGTAGAAATGGTAATTTCGAAGGAGTTTGGACTATGGCTGATGGAATCCCTACATATAATTCCGGAAGTGCAGCTGCTTATGGTTCGTGGGGTCCAAAAATGCTCGGTCAAGAAATTGTAGATTGGAATGGAGAAAAAACGACATTCTCGCCTCAAGAAAATAATTATCGAGATTTTTTTAAGAATGGAATTACTGCAAATAACTCGGTATCTCTAAGTGGAGGAAACGAAACCGCAACTTATAGATTCTCACTTTCTAATCTTAAAAATAACGATATTATTCCAAATACAAGTTTAAATAGAACAAGTTTAGCTCTACGAACAAGTGTTGATATTAGCAAAAGTCTTAATTTTGATGCTTCGGTAAACTATATTAATCAAAAGGCAGATAATAGATATGGATTATCAGATTCTCACGATTGCATCCCTAGAAATTATATTCAAATGCCACGACATATAAGCAGTAGTTCTTTAGAAAATTCAATGTTTGATGAATTTGGAAACGAAACTACATGGTATAGCAATTGGGCGTGGATGACGAATCCTTATTGGAATAATATTTACGAGCTTAATGATGATCATAAAGATAGGTTTTACGGCAAGATCGCTTTAAACTATGAGATAAATGATGCATTTAATTTAATGATTCGCTCTGGGATGGATCTTTACAACCAAGAGTTTACAAATATTACTGCTTACAAGGGTTTAATCAATTCTTTGGGAGCTTATTCTGAACGCTGGCATAAATTTAATCAATTAAATAATGATTTTATTTTCTCTTATAAAGACGATTTTCTTAATAATAAAATTCATGTAAATTGGAATATCGGAGGAAGTACTTTTTATCAAGAAATTGAAAACTTTTGGGCAAATACCGAAGGAGGAATCTCCATTCCTTACTTTTATAATATCGATTACAGTAACGAAAAGCCATCTGTATCTAATGCAAAATACGAAAAAGCAACTCGTTCGGTTTACTCTTTTGGTCAAATCGCTTACGATTCATATTTATTCTTAGATATTACTGCTCGTAACGATTGGTCTTCGACATTACCTAAGGAAAATAATTCTTTTATGTATCCTTCTGTGAGTACAAGTTTTGTTTTTAGCGATGCTTTCAAATTATTCGAGAAAATAGAAAAGGCATTTCCTTACGGCAAAATTAGAGCATCATGGGCACAAGTTGGTAGCGACACCGATCCATATAGATTGTCTCAATCCTATAGTCAGACAGGTTCATATCTTGGTTTGCCTTATGCACAAGTAAACCAGTCGATTCCTTTAGCTGATTTAAAGCCTGAAATAACAAGTTCTTGGGAATTAGGATCCGATTTAAGATTTTTTAATAATCGCATAGGTTTGGATTTTACTTATTATAATGCAAAAACAAGAAATCAAATATTGGTTGCAAATGTATCTTATGCATCTGGTTATAGTGGAGCAATTATTAATAGTGGTGAAGTGCAAAATAGTGGTTTCGAAATGCAATTAAGAATGCGACCTATAGAAGATTTAGTTCGAGATATTAGAATGGATATTACATTAAACTATGTTAAAAACAAATCTATGGTAAACGAATTAACCGATGGTTTGGATAATTACTTGCTACTCGAACATTGGGGCTTATCTATCGAAGCACGTCCAGGGAATCCTTATGGAGATATTGTTGGATATGCAATACAACGCGACGATAATGGAGCCAAACTTGTTGATGAAAATGGGATGTATATTCGAACAGCAACTACACAAGTTTTAGGAAATATCAATCCCGATTTTAGAGCATCAATAGGTCTTAACTTGAGCCTAAAAAAGTTCTCTTGTAGATTATTGGTTGATGGTAAATTTGGTGGTGAAATGTTTGCAGGAACCAATATGTACGGATATGGTTATGCAGGGAACTTTGCAGAAACACTTGAAGGAAGAGCTGAATGGTACGCATCAGAAGAAGCAAGAATTGCTACTGGTGTAAGTGCCGAAGATTGGGTAGCAACAGGAGGTTACTTAGCCGAAGGAGTTTATCTAGACGGATCGCAAAACACTACTTATTTAAACCCAGAAAATTATTGGGGGCAATTCAGCGATTGGACAAACGAAATTCACGAACAGTTCGTTTACGATGCAAGCTTTATAAAGCTTCGCGAAATTGTGTTTTCGTATAAATTGCCAGATAGTTTTGCTAATAAAATCTTTATGCAAAAAGCTTCGGTTTCGATTTATGCTAGGAATTTATGGCTAATTTGGAGTAAAGTCCCAAACATTGATCCAGAATCTACTCACACTAACGGAAATGGACAAGGATACGAGCTGTACTCTTATCCAACAAGAAAATCATTTGGTATTAATCTATCTTTAACATTCTAAAAATTATGAAATTAAATTGTAAAATTATATTGTCATTGCTTTTAGTGGTTTTCGTAACAGTTTCTTGCGAAAAATTAGATTTACTAAACGAAAATCCAAACGAACCAGAATATATTAATCCAGATTACTTATTTACTTATTCAGTTTTAAGTGGAATAGGTGGTTATAATAACGATGTGGGACTTAGTCAAAGAGGCATTATGCGTTGGATGATGTATTTCGCAGTTCGTGGTGGTGTAGAATTAGACAAGGTTTACGAAAGCCCAGCGGGTAGAAGTGGATTTTGGCAGGAAAACTATGCAGACGCATTAAATAATACACAAGAAATAATTAATCTTACGAAAGATGATGATTTATTAATAAACAAAAACTCAATTGCTAGAATTTGGAAAGTGTATTTGTTCCATAGAGTAACAGATATGTGGGGGAGTATCCCATACTCGGAAGCATTACAAGGTTATACCGAGTTTAATAAAATGCCAAAATACGATACTCAAAAAGATATCTATTTAAGTTTCTTTTCCGAATTAGAAGATGCAATCTCAAAATTTGAATATTCCAAAGAAAGTTTCGGTAATGCAGATGTTATTTTTAATGGTGATATTGATTCGTGGATAAGATTTGCAAATTCCTTGAGACTGAAACTCGCAATCAGGTTAAAAAATGTAGAACCGAGTCTTTATAGCAGAGAACTGGAAAAATTACAATCTGTAGAATTCATAAATTCAAATTCGAACGCTGCAATATTTATGCACAACACCGAAAAAAAGACAGCAATATATGAGGCATATTTAAGAAAAGAATCTACCGAGCAGAATAATCCTTCAAAGTTTTTAGTCGATTTACTTGTTGCGAACAATGATCCGAGAGTAATAATGTATTTCAAGAAAAGTCCAGACTCAAATTTACCTTGGGTCCCAGATTATCAAGGAGTTCCAAATTTAGTTGCTCCAAATAGCGATATCTGGGAAACTTACAGTAATAATTGGTCGGATATTTCAAGCATTGGCAACTGGTTTTTGAGAGCAGATGTTCCAAATCCAATTTTATCATATTCCGAAGTTTGTTTCTTAAAAGCCGAAGCATCTTTGGACGGGTATTTTGGCAATACTTTAAATTTGTTAAAAACGGGTGTTAGAGCAAATATGGATTATCTA
The DNA here is from genome assembly GCA_964397745.1 of uncultured Bacteroidales bacterium. Taxonomy (GTDB): domain Bacteria; phylum Bacteroidota; class Bacteroidia; order Bacteroidales; family ML635J-15; genus Bact-19. Next base: position 5,471 of record CAYNKH010000143.1, read on the forward strand.
AATATTTATGCTCCTGTAGATCAAAATCTAATGGAAAATGGCGATATTGATAACTATATTAATAATATAACCGAAGCAAATTTAGAAAATATTATTAATGAGAAATGGAAGAGTTTTGCTTTTCAAAATGCTTACGAAGCATGGACAGATTATCGAAGAACAGGTTTTCCAATATTAAAAGATTACTCCAATAATCCGATACCTATAAACGAGTTTCCAGTTAGATTACAATATCCAACATCCGAAATTAATTTAAATGGAGAAAATTATTCACAAGCAGTAACAGAGCAGGGTCCCGATAATCAAACTACAAAAATTTGGTGGGATGTAAACTAATGAAAATCTAAAACAAATATAATATGAAAACAATAATTACAGTTTTTTTACTCGCACTAATTCCAATATTGGGTTTCTCTCAAGAGAATTCGGCAGGAAAATCTTATTTTGTAGATTATCAATTGTGGAATGCTAGTTCAGAAAAACCGAACACTCACATTAATTGTGGGAATAACGCAATCCTAAATACCGGAACAGAATTGACTATAGAAGCTTGGATACGTCCAAATAGAGCTGTCGAAGATCAAAAACTTATTGGAAAAGCTCTACTGATAGGGGGTGCTTCAACTCCTGATAATGGTTATGTTTTTGGATTAAATGTTGCAAGCGTTTATTCGGAAATTTGGAATCCTGCTCGTAATAGTGTTGCAATAACTGGTCCTGGTAGCTTAGCAATTGATTCGGCTTGGATGCATATAACAACTACATTTAAAGCTGGAGATAGATTAATTAATTATGTAAATGGAGTGCTTTACTCCGAAGTAGAAGTGGAGCTAACAAATCCAATTGGGAGTAACAGTGGAGATTTAATTATTGGATTAGCTCCTTGGGATGCTCTTTCTTTAATGTATTTTGGACAAATAGACGAAATAAAAATTTGGAATAAAGCTCTTAGTGCAAGCGAAATTATTGCAAATATGCATATCCCATTAAATGGGGATGAAGAAAATCTTGTAGCATATTATGATTTTAACGAAGTTGTAAATGATACTGTTATTAGCGATTTATCTGGAAATGGGAATACAGGAGTTGTAAAAATAAATGATAATGCTTTTTGGTCGTGGGCAGATTCTTATGCACCAATAGGATCTACCGAAATGAAGGCAATGTCGAATATTGACGCATCGTGGAATTATAAAAATTCTGATCAATGGCAGTTTTTTGAATCTGGAGCTGTACAAGGAAATACAAATATTGGCGAAAAAGAATATGAAAAATACTTTGTTATTGGTCACGACTTAGAAACAGGTGTTTCTACCGAATTTAATCCTGAAAATACAGTAGATTTGGAATATAAACATGCTAACAGAGAGTTTTTATTTAATGTTGGTGGAAATGTACTTGCAAACAATATATATTTCGACTTAAGCTCAATGGGAATGGATGTTTCCGAAATGGCAATAGATAGCGAAGCTTCTCTTTATACTTTACTTTGGAGAGAATCTAAAACAGCAAATTATATTCCAAAATACCACCCAATAGGAGTAAACTCAGGATTCTTAATATTTGAAAATATTCCTCTTACTGATGGTTATTATACTATTGGGTACGGAGATGTTGAAATAAATGATGTTGAACAAAACGAAACTTTCGGAAATAATATTAAAGTTTACCCTAATCCTTCAAACGAAATGGTAATAATCACTGATACTCAAAATAAAAACATCCAAATAGTCGATATTTCTGGAAGACAAATCAATGATTTTATATCTCAATCACCTTCAGAGAGTTTAAATGTTTCTGAATACATAAACGGAATTTATTTT
>CAYNKH010000144.1:0-7263 GCA_964397745.1 uncultured Bacteroidales bacterium
TATTTTGGTCAGCCAGAATCGAAACACTCACTGGTAAAATTGGATTAACAATCATGCTAACTACATTGGAAGTCGCAGGATTTCCAGAAACACAGGTTTCAGATGAAGTCATTACACAAGTAATACTATTTCCATTAGATAGAGTGTTGCTTGAATATGTAGGACTATTAGCACCAACAATTACACTCCCAATTTTCCACTGATAAGTAGGAGTCGCTCCACCATTAGTTGGAGTAGCAGTAAATGTTACGTTTGTACCAAAACAAATATTATTTTGATTTGCAGATATTGAAACACTAACTGGTAAATTTGGATTAACTGTCATTGTTACTGCATTTGAAGTCGCTGGATTTCCAGAAAGACAAGTTAGAGATGAAGTCATTTCAACAGAAACTACATCACCATTATTAAGTGTATTGTTTGAATATATAGGACTATTTGTTCCAACATCTCCACCATTAAGTTTCCATTGATATGTTGGAGTTCCGCCATTAGTTGGAGTAGCAGTAAATGTTACGTTAGTTCCATCACAGATGTTATTTTGGTCAGCAACAATAGAAACACTAACTGGCAAAATTGGATTAACTACCATGCTAACTGCATTTGAAGTCGCAGGATTTCCAGAAACACAAGCTAATGATGAAGTCATTACGCAAGTAATATTATCACCATTATTAAGAGCATTGTTTGAATATGTCGGACTATTTGTTCCAATATCTCCACCATTAAGTTTCCATTGATAAGTTGGAGTCCCACCGTTAGTTGGAGTTGCGGAAAATGTTACATTAGTTCCATCACAGATATTGTTTTGGTCAGCAACAATAGAAACACTAACAGGTAAAATTGGATTAACTACCATGCTAACTGCATTGGAAGTCGCAGGATTTCCAGAAACACAGGTTTCAGATGAAGTCATTACACAAGTAATATTATTTCCGTTGGCAAGAGAGTTGTTTGAATATGTAGGACTATTACCTCCCACAATTACACTCCCAATTTTCCACTGATAAGTAGGAGTAGCTCCGCCATTAATTGGAGTAGCAGTAAATGTTACGTTTGTACTAGCACAAATATTGTTTTGGTCAGCAACAATAGAAACACTAGCAGGTAATACTGGGTTAACAGTAATATTTACTGCGTTAGAAGTCGCTGGATTCCCAGAAACACAAGTTTCAGATGACGTCATTACGCAAGTAATATTATCACCATTATTAAGAGTGTTATTTGAATATATAGGACTATTTGTTCCAACATCTCCACCATTAATTTTCCATTGATAAGTAGGTGTACCACCATTAGTTGGAGTAGCAGTAAATGTTACATTAGTTCCATCACAGATGTTATTTTGGTCTGCAACAATAGAAACACTAACTGGCAAAATTGGATTAACTACCATGCTAACTGCATTTGAAGTAGCAGGGCTACCAGAAACACAAGTTAAAGAAGATGCCATTTCAACAGTAACTACATCTGCATTATTAAGAGTAGAACTTGAGAATGTAGCACCAGTTCCAACATTCCCACCATTAAGTTTCCATTGGTAAGTAGGAGTGCCACCGTTAGTTGGAGTTGCGGAAAATGTTACATTAGTTCCATCACAAATATTGTTTTGGTCAGCAACAATAGAAACACTAACAGGTAAAATTGGATTAACTACCATGCTAACTGCATTTGAAGTTGCAGGGTTCCCCGTTGCACAAACTTCAGAAGATGTCATTTCGCATGTGATAGTATTTCCATCTGCAAGAGTACTGCTTGAATATGTAGCACTATTGGCACCAACATTTACACCATTTAGTTTCCACAGATAAGTTGGAGTCCCTCCATTAGTTGGAGTAGCAGTAAATGATACGTTTGTGCCAGCACAGATATTATTTTGATCTTCAACAATTGTAATACTAGCAGGCATTGCAGGGTTAACTGTAATATATGCAAGTTTTGTTTCAATATCTGAGCCACTTGCATTTGATACAGTAAGTTCTACCTGATAAGTTCCAGCAGTATTATATGTAATTACAGGATTTTGATCTGTACTTGTTGTGGGCGTTCCGCCAACAAATGACCATGACCAAGATGCTGGATTCTCTGTACTTTCGTCTGTAAATGTAACTGCCCCTCCCTCACAAATATCTACATCACTTGCAGAAAAACCTGCTACTGGAGCAACATTTAAAGGAAAACCAGTAACTAAAATGTTATCCATATAATTTCTTCTGGTAGTCCCAAAACCACTTACATCTTGTGTTCCGTTGCATCCAGTATTACTGGTCATAATCCAACGTAAATAAACATTTGCTTGGTTTTCGCAAGCAACAGGAAGTGCAATATTATTTTGTTCGCTCCACACATCTTCGGTTAATTGATAACTAGCTACTAAATCAGTCCAAACTGTACCATTTATGCTGTATTGCACTTTAAAATCTCTGGGAGATCTTGTATTATCAGACATTTGTGCAAAATTTAACTTTAATGTTCCGTAATCCAAAGTTTCAAAACTAACTTGCCAAGCTTTAGAGTCCATACCACTATTCCAACCATCAGCACCAACCGACCTCGTTGTTACTCCAGCTGCATTATATTGTATATCAGTAATCCCACCAATTCCTGTAATTGTCCTTGTTAAGTTTGGAGCAATTCCATCATCAGCAATATTATTATCAGGATTATTTGGGAAATCCCAAAGAACAATATTATCAGGTGCCTGACTTACAGTTATATAACCAGTTTTAACTATTGGATTTGTACCTGAGGCATTTGAAACAACTAACGAAACTGCATAAATACCTGGAGTATCATACATAACACTAGGATTTTGATTTGTACTTGTAGCAGGAGTTCCTCCATCAAATGTCCAACTCCATGAAGTAGGACCACAAGTTGACATATCAGTGAAATTAACAGTAGTTCCAGTTACGATATTAGTGTTATCAGCTGCAAACTCTGGAAGTGGTGCACCCTCTGTACAAATTACCGGATAAATAGCATTGTTAAACGTAGATCCCCATCCTTCTGAATACAAATACCAGTTCCCATCACTCGATTTTTCCCACCCCTTGTCTGTTCCAACATCTTGAGCTCCTGTTCTTAATCCTATAGCATCAGCGACACTTGTGGGAGATGGGATATCAAAACCCACAAAGAAGTTTCCAGTAATTGTAATTGGAGGATCAAAGGCAACATAAGTTGAATCTCCATTTGTAACATTATTTGCGATAGTAGTTAAAGGTACAGTTGTTGTTCCAATAAGAATTCCAGGCGAATATGTTACTGTGCCCCCAGTACTTCCTGTTCCGCTATCATCATAAACGTTAAATGTGACATCTGTAGCAGAATTTGTAACAGTTGCAGCACCAAATGAGAAATATGCGCCTTCAAGATTACCAATTATTCCATCATCAAAATACTCGGCTTTTGCTAAATCTCCATATTGATTATAACCTGCAAGGTACTCCCCAGCAGCAACAGTATATAGTACTTCGCTTCCAACAACATTTCCCAATTGAGAACATGAGCATGTGTTTGGATCAACAACTTTTATATAATTGTTTACCGTTTTAGAAGTGTTACCATTTGCATTTGAAACAGTTAAACTCACACTATATATTCCTGGAGTATTATAAGTAATAGTTGGATTTTGAATATTAGATGTTCCTTGTGCTCCTCCATCAAATGTCCATGACCAAGATGTTGGTGTTCCACCATAAGACAAGTCTGTAAAATCAACACTTGCCCCTGCATTTATCACTCGTGGATTTGCTGTAAAATTTGCTTGTGGAGCAAGATTAGGCTCAAAACATAAGTTTGGAAAAATCATATTCTGTAGTGACATTCCCCAAGAACTGTAAGTTTCCCAAAATCCATTATATAAGCTATATCCTGTATTCGCCTCAGAATCAGCATCATCATTAGTAGCAACGGCTATAATATCTCCAGAACTCAAAGATTGCGGAATACTAAAACCTGCAAAAAAAGCATTATCTGGGAAAGACACTGATTCAGGAAAAACCACTTCATAGTACCCATCTGTAGTATAAGCTGTTTCAATTGTACTCAAAGGAACAGTGGTACTTGCTAATAACATACCAGGCTGACCTGAGTTATCACTATAAATTTTAAAAGTTACATCAGGGTTTGTTGCATTAACAACATTAGCAAAATACACTGTAAAACCAGAAACAGTATTATATGGATATATACCACTAAAGTATTCAGCAATTTCCTGACAATCATATTCGTTTGACCCGCCTACATATCCTTCTGCTGTTGAATAAATAGTTGCATTACAACACCATTGCGAGTAAGTATTACAAGAGGTAATCGTTGGGTCAATAACATTTATCATTCCAGTTTCAGTCCTTGGTGTTGTTCCGTTAGTATTTGTAGCAGAAAGGCTTACATCGTAAGCACCTGCTGTATTATAAATTATATTAGTAGGATTTTCATCAGTACTAGAACTGGGAGTTCCTCCAGCCAAAGTCCATACCCAACTAATAACTGGTCCACTTGGTGAAATAGAAGCATCTGTAAAGTTAACAGCATCGCCCTCAAAAATATGGTATCTATCTGCATAAAAAATAACTTCTGGCGGAGCCGTTGCGTAAGGATCATATCCTGGTAATGTTGTAGAAGTGTTTGAAGGGTCTAGCCAAGGTTGTAATCGAGCATCATTAGCTGCACCATTACTAGTCCAGTGATACGAAAATCGTCCATAAACATCAGATGATGTTTGATTGGTACACGAAGAGGATCCTCCAGTAAGTGTTCCAATAATTAAACCATTATCTCTAAATAAAGGAGACCCAGATGAACCACCTTCAGTTACCCCCCAACCATTTGTGTTCTCTGCCCAATTTATTTGCCAAGCTGAGTTTGGAGCCATTATACTGCCTGAAATATTATGACTTCCAGAAGCTACAATAGTACCATAAGTTGAAATCTTCTTGATGTCTCCAGCTGGGTGATGAATACCAACCCCATTTGAAGAAACATTACCAGAATTATCCCATCCATTATAATATGGACTTGCAATAGTTGGTGGTGCAGAACTTAATTCAAGTAGAAAGAAATCAGACCCACCCGAAATATTACCTTCAGCAACTCGAGATGCACCAATAATAGTTGTATGAGCGGGTTCTGTACCTGGATTGGCACAATCAGGAGATTCATAATTAAAATCAAACTCCCATTGATTTAATTCCGCTGCAGTTGCATCACCTGCACCACAGTGATATGCAGTCAGAAAATAAGGTGTTTCATCATAATTTGTATTATTGACTAAAGAGCCTGATCACCAGCCCCAACTACCTCCAGCTACCAAGAAAATACGAGCGACACCGCGCTTTTCGTCTTGCCAATCATCACCTACAGGAGTACAATTAATATTCACTTCACAAGATTGAGAACCTGCAAAATCACGAGTTTTTTCACCATACCAAACATCAAGATCTGTTTCACGATAAACATAAGCTATAGACTCAATATTAAAATGAGATTGATTGATGCACTTCGAAGGTTCTATATATTCGATATAAACTGCTTCGCCTTGAATTAATTCAGAATAAAAATTTCCATCTTCACGATTATTATCAGCAGTAAATTTTCCAATTACCTGTTTTTGGTTTGCATTATAAAAATACAACTGAGTACCTGGGGAGAGATAAAAATCGTCAAATGCCAATTTTAATGCTTGTGCACCATCAGATTGAATCTTTAAACGCCACATTTTCTGTCCATCAGGTAAATTTGTCCATGTACCAGAATTATGTAATCCTGCATCGACCCTAAGATTAACCCCCACTCTTAAAAAGGTTCCATTTTTTAAGTTTTTCTCATCCTCTGTACGCAAGACCTCAGTATTTGGAGGATAAATATCAATTACATCAAGCATTGAACCCGAAGTCAATTTTGAAAGTTCAAAACTAGGAGGTAAATCTCCAGTTTTCACTTGTGCGTATAAATTGCTAAAAGGCATTATTAATAAAACACATAATAAACATGCAATAAACATTAAACTGCGAATCGATTTTGTAAAATTTCTCATAACTCCATTACTTTTAAATTAGAATTTCTTAATCAATATTTTGCAGCTTAACAACTGCTTACTACTAGTAATTTTAAAAAAACAATAACAATGCTTCTAATCTTCTTAATCATTGCAAGTTGTAAATTTAATACCATACAAAACAAGTTGTATTTAACAAATTATATAACTTAAAAACACTGTTATATTCAGTTGCACTAAAAATTGTTAAAAAACACTTTATTAATATTTTGGCTCCACAGTATTAAATTTAGAAAAGCAATCTAATTATCGTATAACTTAATATTTAATTTCTGCTCTTGGTTTTGAGGGAATATAATAGTGTCAAGAATCAAATACAAAAAGCTCCCACCATTAGGTGAGAGCTTATCATATTTACAAAAGACTTTACTATTTTGTTAAGAACAAAACCTACTTGCGCACAACACGCTTTGTAATTATTCTATTATTTTGCTGGATATTTAATATATATACACCCGAAGCTAAATCTTCCATATTTACAGAAAACTTATCATCACTATTTTCTCCTTCAAGAATTACCTGACCAGTAATATTGACTAATTTCCATGAAGTGTTTTCTGCTTTAGTGAACTCAATAAACAACAAACCTAATGTTGGATTTGGATAAACATTTACGTCAAGTTCGGAGTTTTCGATATTTACATCAACATTTATCACATTAATACAATCTGAAGTTGCTGTACATCCGTTTTGTGTTACTTCAACAGCATAATTTCCATTTTCTGTAGCAACAAATGTTTGATTAGTTTCTCCAAGAATAGGATTGTTTGCATTATCGCAATCTACCCATTGATAAGTTGCATTTTCAGCATTTGCAACAAGGATTGGACTGTTGTCAGTTACAGAAACATCAACCGTATTAATCACAACCGACTGTGTTTGTATTGAGGAGTTTCCATTTCCATCTTCATAAGTCCATGTTATTGTTGTAGAAGCAATAATAGGAAGTGTTGCGTCATGAGACACTGTTACTAAACCACCACAGTTATCTGTTGCACTTGGTTCTGTAAGTGAAGTAAGCTCGAAACATTCTTCAATTTCAACCAATTCATCGATGTCGGCTACAGGTGCAGTAACATCATCAATCACAACATTTTGAGTTTGAGTTGTGGTATTTCCTTTGCTGTCTTCATAGGTCCATGTTACAATTGTTGTTCCTTGCGTTGTAATGGGAAGTGTAGCATCGTTTGTAACAGTTACTA
>CAYNKH010000145.1:0-7229 GCA_964397745.1 uncultured Bacteroidales bacterium
ATGATTTATATAAATATTTTATTTTTGTAATATTCTGTTAATTTTGCAATAATGAAACGAAGGAGTATGAGAAAGATTATTATAACAATACTGATATTTTTAATTAACCTAACGGTATTTGCAGACGGCATTAAATTTACTGCCAATAGTGCTCCCAAAGCTGGCATTGGTCAAAACTTTCAGGTTCAGTTTACTATTAATACAAAACCAAGCGACATTACACTTGGCAATTATGATGGTCTAAAATTGGTTAATGGTCCCAGTATATCAACAAGTCAAAATATTAGCATAGTCAACGGCAATTATACGCAAGAGAACAGGTACACATATACTTATGTATTTCAGGCAAGTCAAACTGGCATTTATACAATTGGTGGTGCAAGTGCAATTGTTGACGGAAAAACCTACACCTCTAACAGTGTAAATGTTGAGATACAGCAATCTGCCGTACAATCGGGAGGTAATAGACGCCGTTCAAGCAATTATGATCCTTGGGCAAATTTTTATGACAATAAAGCAAGCACACAACCCAAAGAAATTACTGGTGAAGACCTGTTTGTTAGAGTGTTTGTTGATAAAACCAATTTATACAAAGGCGAAAGCCTGATTGCAACTGTCAAAATTTACACAAAAGTAGATTTAGTTGGTTTTGAGGATTTAAAACTGCCTTCGTTTGATGATTTTTATGCTGAAGAAATTGAAACTCCTGGTAGGATAAATCTTGTTCGAGAAAACTATAATAATCAAGTATATAATGCTGGCTTAATAAAGAAGTATATTCTTTATCCACGAGTATCAGGAGAACTAACAATTGAGCCATGCATAATTGATTGCCAAGTGCGACAACCATCACAGTCAAGTGGTATTATGGGATTTTTTGGATATTATGAAACTACAAGCAAATCTTTAAGATCTCCCGAAATAAAGATTACAGTAAAACAATTACCACAATCGCCTGATGCTTTTAGTGGTGCAGTGGGGCGTTTTAATTTTAAATTAGAACAATCAGGAGATACCGTTTTGGTAAACGAAGCAGTCACAATAAAAATCAATATTTCGGGAAGTGGAAATTTTAATATGATAGAAACCCCTAAGATTACTTGGCCTAAAGAATTTGAAATATACGAACCTGTTGCCTCTCAAAACACAAAAGTAGATGCCTCTGGTCTTAATGGTACTAAAACATGGGAATACACAATCATACCTCGCTACCCAGGTATTTTTAAATTAGGCGAAATTGATTTCACATATTTTGATACTGGAACAAAACAATACAAAACGCTTAGTTCGCCAAGTATAAATATAGCTGTAAAAAAAGATAAAGATGACACAGATTTTGGAGAAACCTCATATAATTATGCACAAAAAAGCATTGATTATATTGGAGAAGATGATATTAGGTTTGTAAATTTTAAATCACTTAATCTCTCCAAAAATTATATCCCAATAGCATTAAGTCCTTTTTACATCTGGTATTTTATTTTACCATTTCTATTATTTGTGTTAATTGTTTTAGTTTTAAGAAAGAAAATCCGCGAAAACGCTAATATTGCTAAAGTAAAGCAAAGAAAAGCGGGTAAAATATCTCAAAAAAGATTAAAGAAAGCTCGTAAATATATGCGTCAGAACCAAAAAGAGGCATTTTATAAAGAAATTATTGCTGCACTATGGGGATATAGCAGCGACAAACTATCAATATCAGTATCGGAGCTTACTAAAGACAAAATAGAGGAAATTCTAGTAGAAAAAGGGATTGAGAATTATACAATTGTAAAATTATTAGAAGTGATCGACAAGTGCGAATTTGCACACTTTGCTCCCACTAATGCAGAAACCGAATTAACATATATTTACAAAGAAGCTGTGGAAATAATAGAAGACCTAGAACAAAAGATAAAAAAATGATGATTATGAAATTGATGACAAATCGAATATTCAAAAATTTATTATTGTCGGGTTTTATAAGCATGATGACAGTAATTAATATTTATGCAACTGACATAAACCGTTTGCAAGATAGTGCAGCAATTTATTATAATAACGCACACTACAGCGAAGCTCTAATTTTTTATGACAGTATTTACAATTTAAATTATTCATCAGCAGACTTGTTCCTAAATATGGGTAATTGCTACTATCAGATTGGAGATATTCCAAATTCTATTTATTATTATGAACTGTCGTTAAATCTTGATCCAGCAAATGAAAACACAAAACATAATCTAAATATTGCAAATACAAAAATTGAGACCAAAGCCGAAGACTTACCAGAAACTTTTTATAAACGATGGTTTATAAGTATAATATCCGTTATGTCTGCCGATGCTTGGGCATTATTGGCAGTATTTTTATTTGTTTTTGGCTTGGGAATGCTAGCTTTATACTTTTTTAGCTTTAAATTAAGTCTCAGGAAAATCGGTTTTATTCTTGCAATAATATCATTAGTTTTTGCCTCATTTTCTGTTGTATTTTCGACAAATTTAGCAAAAAAGATAAGTGATAATAACTACGCTATTGTTTTCGACAAAGGACTTGTCAAATCTTCTCCAAACAAAGAAAGCAACAATCTTTTCGAAGTATCTAAAGGTCTCAAAGTCGAAATAGCAGATTCACTTAACTTATGGTATAATATTAAATTATCTGATGGTAAACAAGGCTGGATAGAAGCAGAATATTTAAAACGGCTTTAAATATTGCCAGATACATATTTAATAAATTATTTATTAATACTTTTTTTTCATAAATTGCATAAAATTTGATTTATTAAAGCCCTAAACGAAACAAAGACAGATGAAAAAGACAATTATTCCAATACTTATCATAATATTTCTAAGCTCATGTAGTCTTTTGGAGAAACATATATGCAGCAATTACGAAAGTGATAACGATTGTTTTCGTTCCTCAGCAAATGCTTTAAGTGCCGATGCCCAATTTGCTAAAGATAAAGCCTTAATGATTGCAAAGCAAAATATAGCAGAAGCGGTTGATATATACATACTTGACAAGTTTAGCCACCAGACTTTTCTTGCCGATCCTGAATTTGAGAACAAAATTAATGCAGCCAGAAAAGTTGTGCTAAAAGACATTACGGTTGTTTGTAGTAGGACAATTACAAAAAAAGATATGTATAAAGCCTTTGTTGCAATTGAAATCACTAAAGAAAGTATTGACGAAGAATTAAAAAATAGACTAAAAGAAGCAACACAATAAAATGGATATAGCACTAATAATAATTGGATTTATACTTATATTGGCAGGTATTGTTGGATGTATTTTACCAATAATACCAGGTCCACCTCTCAGTTTTGTAGGACTTTTGCTTCTACATTTTACTACACCAGTTGACTTAACAACGTTTACTCTTATTTTAACGGCAAGTTTAGCAATTGTTGCAACTGTTCTTGATTATATTGTTCCAGTTTGGGGAACAAAGAAAGCAGGTGGCTCAAAATGGGGGACGCGGGGAAGCGGGATAGGGCTTATTATAGGATTATTTTTTGCTCCTATCGGGATATTTGTCGGACCATTTATTGGGGCACTTTTAGGCGAATTACTTTATCATCACACCAAAAATAAAGATACAATTAAAGACAGTGAGAAATTTGGCAAATCCCTTAAAGCAGCCTTAGGATCTTTTATGGGGCTTATGTTTGGAGTAGTCTTAAAACTTGCAGTTTCATGTTTTATAGCTTTTCTTTTTGTTAAAGAGGTAATTGTAAGCTTCTTTTAAAAGAGGAAAAAACCAAATCAGCAAAACAATAAGTTGTTTTTTAAAGCATCTAAATGTATATTCCCCTTCGACAAAAGCTCACTTCGACAAAAGCTTACTTCGGCGAAAGCTCAGCACATCGCAGTGCATCGCAGGGCATCGCCTACGGGAAAAATGCTCTAAGGATTATCTTTTTTTATTTACATTTATGTCTGGACAAGAAAAACAACAAAATGTTTTTCCTAAAACACTATCTTATAGTCCGTTAGGACTTTAAGATCAATAAAAAATCTATAATCAATTTTTCATTTTGTCCAGAGGACATAAACATTTTTGATTTTTTTCTAACGACAGAAACTCAAACTTTAATAATATCTACTAACAAAACTTTTCGCTGTTACAAATCGGAGTAAGAAGAAAATTAGTGGTCTCTAGTTATCTTATTGTCTTCAATACCAATTTCGGCTTACTTCGACTACTGGTTTTACAAATTTTAAAACCCTATATGTATCGCATGTAATAAACAATAAACACGACAAAAAAAACTCCTACAATTTTTATGCAGGAGCTCTTATATTTTTTTGAATAACATAAATCTAATTATGAAATATATTTATATCGTTTAATTTTTTGTGTAGGCGTTTTTTCAAAAGGATTTTCCTGAACAGTAATAATTTTTATTGTAGAGAATTTATTTACTTTTGAATTGATGTAAAATTTGAGATCATTTGTTAATTCTTGTATTTTAATTTCTTTCTCTTCTTTAAAATTTTGATATTTTCTCTCAAGTTCTTCAAGATTAAAATGTACTAATGCAACGAGTTTACCTTTCTGTTCAACAACAAGAGATTCGGTTACAAAATGAAAATTATTGATAATAGATTCAATTTCTTCGGGATAGATATTTTCGCCGCTTGAACCAATGATGACATTTTTGCTACGACCTTTGATAAAAACAAAATTATCTTTATCAAAACTAGCTAAATCACCAGTTTTAAACCAACCGTCTTCTGTAATTACCTCGGCAGTTAGTTGAGGCTCTTTATAATATCCTTTCATTACCGATGGTCCCTTCACCCAGATTTCTCCTTCGCCAGTTTTAGCCTCAACATCATTTAATTTTATTTCAATTCCTTCGATTTGTGGCCCAGTTGACTGTAGTCTAACCGTTTGCGGACTAACTCCGGCAACTAATGGAGATGTTTCGGTTAAACCGTAACCAATTGCATAAGGAAATTTTGCTTCCATTAGGAATTTTTCGACAGTAGGGTCTAATTTTGCTCCACCAATACCGAAAAACCGTAATTGACCGCCAAAAGTTTCTTTTAACTTTTTACCTGCCAGCTTATTCAATAATTTTCTAAATACAGGAACTTTATACAAAGTACGAGTTGTTTTTTTGGAATTTATTGAAGGAAGAATTTTGTTTTTATAAATCTTCTCAATAATCAGAGGTACAGACAACATAATAGTCGGTTTAACCTCTTGCATTGCAGGAATCAGAATTGCTGGAGTAGGAACTTTACGCAAATAATAAACAGAAGCACCATTCATCATCGGTAAAATTAAACCTAAAGTATTTTCATAAGAGTGTGACAGTGGCAAAAATGATAAGAACCTATCACTTTCAAATATTGGTTGTAAAACGCCACATTTTTCTCCGTTAAAACTAATATTCTTATGACTTAACATCACACCTTTTGATTTACCAGTTGTTCCAGAGGTATATATAATCACTGCGGTATCGTCTGCATCAAGCTCATAAGTTTTAGCTGAGGTAAGATTTGCATCATATTTAATACCATTAGGCAAATCAATAGCAGTAAAATCATTTATTTTAATTTTAGCTCGAAGATAATCTGTTTGAATATCCTTAATTTTTGCGATATATAATTCCGCACAAAAAATTGCTTTAGTTTCGCTATGAGTAAGAATGTTCTCAATTTCATCGGTGCTAAAATCTGGTAAAATTGGCACAGCAACAGCTCCCATAGAAACAATTGCAAAATAAGTTACGCCCCAGTTAGGCATATTATTAGATAATATAGCAACTTTGTCGTCTTTTTTAATTTCTAATTTTTCTAAAAGTCCTATTACGGAATTTACCTTCTGCTCAACTTCTTTGTATTTCATTGGTTTTTCATCCGAAAAGCCTAAAAAATCATTATCAGAGAACTTTCTAAAAGAACTGCTTAATAATTCAGGAATAGTTAAATAGTTTGTTTGCATTTCAATTATTATTTGCTGCAAGTATAACACATAAATCTAATATATGTTGTAAAAGCTAATAAAATTATATCAATTGGACTGTTAATAAGTTTTAAAATTAATACTTTTTTTGCAAGATAAGTTCGTATTAGCAACGTTTTACAAGCTTTATTCAGGAGCATTCTAATTTAGAAAATGATTTTATTATTTAAGCACGAATTATTGTTTTCTTTAATTTTTTGACCATTGACAGCATCATAAAAAATGTAATAAGAGCAGCAAGAAAGTCGGCGGCAGGGAACGAATACCATATTCCAGCTTCTCCCCATTTGAGCGGGAATAAAACTACAAAAGGTATTAGAAACAATATTTGTCGCGAAACAGCAAGAAATAAAGATGCTTTAGCTTTGCCCAATGCTTGATATAAACCTGAACCTATAACCTGAAACCCAATAATAGGCAAAGCTAACATAAAAATCCTCATTGCTTTAGTACCTATATCTATCAACTCGGGGTCGGTAGTAAAAATACTGATAAGCAGTTTTGAAAAGAAAAAGAAAACAAGAAATGAGAATATACAAAATGAAGTTGACCAAATTATAGCTTTATTCATTACTTGCAATACTCTGTGATTATTTTTCGCTCCATAATTGTATCCAGCGATTGGCATAAATCCCTGATTAATACCAAAAAGGGGCATAAAAACAAACATTGAAAGACGAAAGATAATACCAAAAGCAGCAATAGCAGCACTTCCACTGTAATAAAGCAGTGCATTATTAAGAACAATATGCATAGCCGAAGAAGCTATTTGTCGTCCAAACGAAGCTGCTCCTAATGCAAAAGTTTCTTTGGTAATCTCTTTATTGGGGATAGAAAGTATCAGCTTTAAGTCAAGTTTGAGAGTACTCTTTTTATACCCAGTATAATACCAAAGTGCCAAAGCAAAACCAACAAACTGGCTGATAGTCGTTGCAAAAGCTGCACCCATCATTCCCCACTCAAACACAAAAATAAAAATTGGGTCAATAATAAGATTTAAAACTGCGGAAGCTGTCTGGCTTATCATCGGGAATTTTGCATTTCCTTCGGCACGAATAACATTCATTAACACAAAAAGAAAATTTAAGAAAAAAGTGCCTGGCAACGCCCAACTTGCATATTCCATAGCATACGGAATAATTTCTTCGTTGGCACCAAAAACTTTTAAAAGACTGTTAAGGTTAAAATAAGCTAAGGTAATAACAACAAAATTTGACAATACCAATGTTGATATTCCCGCATTAACTGGAGAATTAAGCAAATATTTATT
>CAYNKH010000146.1:0-7221 GCA_964397745.1 uncultured Bacteroidales bacterium
ATCTTAAAAAAAACTTCATAAGAAATTATGAAGTTTTTTTTTATTAATAAATTTTTGGGGGGGGGCAGTAATGAAACTAATTGTCAAACTCCATTAAATACGATTTGATAAATTCACTTATTTGACCATCTAAAACGGCTTGCGTATTGCCAGTTTCGTAACCTGTTCGTAAATCTTTAACTAATTTATACGGATGCAATACATAATTCCTTATTTGGGAACCCCACTCTATTTTACGCTTTTGTCCTTCTAATTTGTCTTTCTCGTCCTGCTGTTTGCGTAACTCTAATTCATAAAGCTGAGATTTTAATAAACGCATTGCATTATCTCTGTTTTTAAGCTGACTTCTTGTTTCACTATTTTCGATTACTATCCCTGTTGGGAGATGCCGTAAACGTACTGCTGTTTCAACTTTATTTACATTTTGTCCTCCAGCTCCTCCACTTCTGTATGTATCCCATTCTACTTCCGATGAATTAACCTCAATTGTAATATCATCATCAACTAAAGGATAAACAAATACTGACGCAAATGAAGTATGCCTCTTATGTGCCGAATCAAAAGGTGATAGCCTTACTAATCTATGAACTCCACTTTCCGATTTTAAATATCCATAAGCAAAATCTCCGCTAAACCTAATTGTTACCGACTTTATTCCTGCACTATCACCCTCTTGACGATGTATTAATTGAGTCTTGTATGAATTGTCTTCAGCATATCGTAGATACATACGTTCTAGCATCTCCGCCCAATCGTTACTTTCGGTGCCGCCAGCTCCAGCATTTATTGTAATTATGGCATCTAAAATATCCTCTTCGTTGCCTAACATGTTTTTTAATTCAAGGTCTTCTATAAATGAAAGAGTTTTGGAAAAATCTTCTTTTATTTCTTGTTCCGAAACATCCCCAGATTTGTAAAATTCAAATAAAACCTCTGTATCTTCATATTTTGATAAGACGTTATTAAATTCTGTAAGCCATTTTTTTTCTTTACTAATCTTTTTTAGAACTACTTCTGCTTTTTCAGGGTCATCCCAAAAATCAGATTGTTGTGTTTTTAGGTCTTCGGATGCGATTAGCTTTTCTCTAGCATCTATGTCAAAGATACCTCCTCAAAGCCTCTATTCGCTTTTTTGCATCTTTCAGTTTATCAGTAGTTAACATATTTTAAGTTTTGTACAAACATAACAAAAAAAAACAGCTTATTGTTTTACAACCTCTTAGGATTTATTTATAATATTCATAATTAAACCATATTCAAATCCCCTACTAGTTGCAAATCTTAATAATGCCGATTTCTTTTTAATCTCATCATTTGATTTCTTAATTGACCTCGATTTTTGCTCGATAAGTGTTTTTAAGGTTTCAATGTAAACATCATCATCTATTTGTTGCAGAACATCGTTGATTATGTGTTTGTCAATTTGTTTTTGCCGTAAAGAATAACGTATTTTGATTTTTCCCCATTTATTAAATTTTAGTTTGTCGTTTACATAAAACTTGGCGTACCTTGAGTCATCAATAAATTTTTCCGCAATTAATTCATTTATTATCGTGTCAATGTCGCTTTCAGACAAATCAAATTTTATCAAATACTTAATTATATCTGACTTGCATTTTTCTGATTTACTGCAAATTGTTTGAGCTTTGTGTAAATATTTAATTATAGCAGGGTTGAAATCCATATTACAATATTCTAATTAATGTGTTGATAAGAACTAAATAGAGATTATTGTGTTTCTATTAAAACTAAATATCCGTTATGTTTACGTATGTTTATTACATTTCCGTTTTCAAATATTAAATATTGTCCTTTGATGCCGATAAGTTTTCCGCTAATAATTTCCATGTCTTCTAAGTTTACGATATTAAAGTTATCTATCTGGTAATCAAACGGATAAGATAATGTTTTGATATTGTTATTAAAGCTAAGATAAGATTTAAAATTTGCCGAAAGTTTATCTGATAGTTCCTCTTTAATTTTAGTTAAACTTAAATCTGTTCCTTTGCTTTTTAGCATTTTTCTCCAATTTGTTTTATCAGATATATGCTGTTTTAAATCCACCTCAATTTGTCCTGCTAAATTTCTGTATGGTGTTTTTGCAAATCTTATCGCTTTAATTGCTCCTTGATCTATCCAGCGTGTAGGAATTTGAGTATGACGTGTAACTCCAACTTTAAGACCACCTGTAATTGCAAGATATACATAGTGGTCTATTAGTGAATTTTCCTTAGCCCATTCCATATCACGGCTTATGCCCTTATGCGACATGTCTAATTCTGGACGTAAAACTCCTACATCACACTGGGGAGTACTCATAAAACATGAATAACAATAACCCTGATGAAAACTTTTATTTGTTTTCGCACCACAATTAATGCAGTTTATCTTATTTTTATATGTAATAGTTAATTGCTTATTAATCAGTGTGTTCATGTTTATCTCATGTTTTCCAACTGATAAAAAATATTTAACAGGATAAGCATATTCAGATCGCATTTTTTTTATGTTGCCTTCGTATTTCATATTTTATTTTATTGTAAAATTTTCTAATCCAATAACACTCCCATCGAAGTTCTTTTCTGGCTGCCAAGTCCGCACATAAATTTTAGGATTAATAGTATCGTTTAAATCGATCATTAAAAAAAGAAAACCTTTATCCGAATAATTTGAGCTGTAATAATTCTGTGCTAATTGAATTCCGTAAACCTTATCATCGCCTCCGGTTTTCTTTATATCTGTTTCCTCAAAAGAAATATTTACATATTCTTTGGAACTAAAGACATTTTTTAAATGCTTTACATACTCGTTTTTGGAAAACCTGGTGTACTTAATGTTCTCTGTGTCAAGTTGTTTGTACATTCCTTCGATAGGTTCAGATTTTTTTAGAACTGTTCCAACAATTATTAGTGCATCATCAGAAAAAACAGACTCTATAAAGTCAATATTCTCCATGGCATAAGCGGTTTGATAATTTTCAAGAAAATTAATAAGAAAATACTTATCCTCATCAGACCCAAATCTCTCTGATTTTGATAAAACATCATTTATTGCGACATCTGTTAACGCAAAATTTATATTATTTACTTTACCCGTTGAATCAAATGTATAAACTATATTTTCGACAAATTTTCTATTATTATTTGGAAAACTAAACAACATCGGAATAGATCGCATCATAGTTTGATTATTAACATTAATAAATCTTAAAGAATCCTTTTGTGGCAGTATTTGGGCATTACCGTATTGTATTATGTTATTATAACATTGTAATCCATTATCTGTAAACAAGTATTGTATGTTATCTGAGTTTTTGCTAAGAATTGATTGATTTATAAGTGTTACTGACTTTCTATAATCTGCACACTGATTAGCAAAGCTCGTTTTTGATTGGATAGTATCTGGCTTATAAATCCCAACAGCCTTTAATTCTTGCTGCTGGATAATATTAGGTTTAAATGTATCATGTTTTGCTAAAGGGATATTGATTTTTGCGTTTTTAAGCCTTGGCAAAGATGCCATTTCCATTACAGATTCTACCTCTGAATCTATCATTGTACGCGATAGATATTGATACTCTAATTTAATTCGCAAATCCGAAAAACCATCTGCTTGATTGCTGAAAAATTCAGCTACTCCTTTTCCATTTTTTGCAGAATAAAGACTTGAGTAAGTATTCCCAGTCCAATAGATATAGTCGAGGTTTGCCACATTTTGATCCAAATATTTAACATTTAAAATAAATGACTTTGACTTATTGTAATTTACGGTGTCTGTAATCGTAATTTCTATGGATTGCAAAATTTTATCAATTTCGTTATTAATAAAGGTAATTAAACTAATTTCCGTATTATTATCGAGTTGATAACGAATT
Organism: uncultured Bacteroidales bacterium; assembly: GCA_964397745.1. Taxonomy (GTDB): domain Bacteria; phylum Bacteroidota; class Bacteroidia; order Bacteroidales; family ML635J-15; genus Bact-19. The sequence continues at coordinate 3,875 of CAYNKH010000146.1, forward strand.
GCATTTTTCTCGGGGTGGGAGTTTAATAAGGCTAAAGCCCAATAGTGGTATCGTAACGCATCTCCTATTCGGTAGTTTTTTTCGGCACGTACTGCCAGATTTGTATAGTCTAAGATTTTTAATTTCCGATTTGTAAAAATTGCATCTACAATATCTCTTTCCATATATCGTAAAACATATACTTTGTTTCTTTTATTAACAACAATTCTTTTGGCATCATTAAGATAAATATTTGAGTATGTGCTAATTGCTGAGCGTGTATATTCTTCCAAATTCTCACCACTCTCAATCATAGTTGTCGAAAAACTGCTTTCGACTTTTGTTGAAACTTGACTTACCAAATCTTTTATGGCAAAGTTATCGGCTTGCTCAAGACTTGAGGCAGTTGCTTCTCCCCAAATATATCTACCATCAGATTTTATATTTTCTGGTTTTTGCGAAAACATATTAAGGCAGAATAATAATGTAAAGTAAAAAAGTATAGTTCTTTTCATAAATTTTAATTATAAACCGTGTCTCTATTTTAATGCAAAAACTTTACCGTTATTTGCGGTCAAAGAAAATGTTTTTTTTGCTTGCACTTAGTGGAATTCCAAAGATAATTTTAATGTTTTCATTAAATAATTTTAGCTCTTTTACTGCAAGCCCTGCCGAAAATAATATACGATTATCTATTCGGTTGTCGGCTGCTATGCTAACCGCCGAGCCTATTGCAATTCCTAGATCAACAGTATTAAACGAACAAGGCACTTCTTTTTGCAATTCTTTTGTTTCGCAATTTGTTAGCCCACAATAAGCACAATATTGTAATCCTATGGGGGCAATACTTGTTCCAATAAAAAGCACTGCCTCCGAATTTCTCAAATTTTGTGCATCTCTTGCAAAGAAACCCTGATTTTGTTCGGCAGCAATTTTATCCATCTGCTTAGCAACTTTTTCTAAATCAGAACCTGTGGCAATAAGAGTTTCTATTGTATCAAGACCCCGTCCTTTGGGAGCGGTTCTAACTGCTAATGCCATTTTTTTTGCAATCTCAATTACTGTTTGTTCTCTGTATTCGTCTTCGTAAATCATAAATTAAGGTTTTTTATCTTATCTATTAATATTGTAGCTAGTTTAAGTTTCGATTCGTTTGTCCAACCTGCTATATGAGGAGACATTATCACATTTTGTTGCTCAGCAAGATACCGAAAAAAATCAATGTTTAAAAGTTTGCTGGTTTTTTCAAAGGAACTATCCTCATATTCGATAACATCAAGAGCTGCCCCTAATATTTTGCGCGATTTTAATCCAGCAACTAAAGCCTGTGTTTTAACAACAGACCCACGTGCAGTATTTATAAGAAAAATATCCTTTTTAAAATTTGAAATAAATTCCTCATCAACAAGATATTTAGTTTCTTCAGTTAATGGAACATGTAAACTTAAAACATCTGATTGAGCAAAAACATCTGTAAGACTTACCTCGGTTGTATTTTCATCAGCATATTTGGTTTTATATTTATCATAAGATATTGTCTTGCAGCCAAAACCTGAAAGCTTTTGTGCAAAACTACTCCCCATATTACCATAACCAATAATACCAACACACATTGAACCGAGCTCCCGACCACGATTAGTCTCCCTTTGCCAGATACCCGATTTAACTTGTTTGTCGGCAGTATTCAAGTTATGTAACAAACTCAAAAGCATACCTAGTGCATGTTCACCAACTGCATCTCTGTTACCTTCGGGAGAGTTAAGACAAATAATATTTTTCTTTTTGCAATATTCAGTATCAATGCTTTCCATTCCAGCTCCAACTCTGGCTATAAATTCTAGTGATTTTGCTGCATCAATTATTTCACGATCAATTATAATCCTACTTCTAATAATGATGCCAATTGCCTTAGAAATTGTCTTTATTAAGTCTTTTCGGTTTAGTTTTGTTGCATCAACAATATTAAAACCAGCAGCACTAAGCTCTTTTGGTATTATTGGATGTACGTCATCGACTATAAGGATGTTTTTTATCATGCAAATATTTTAATACAATACACAAATATAGGTTTTATCTGACAAAAAACGTAATTGTAGTCTGATAATCTCGTGGCAAACGCATATTTCTTTAAACATTAACATGCGTTTGTGCTGCTGATATCCTAAGTTCAGGTTGGTAATTTATTTGGCAGAATAAGTCTTTGAAACTTCGATTTCGGTTATGTTATTTTCAGGGTCTAATGCTATTATTATAAATTCCAGTGTATATATGCTATCGAAAAAAACAGAATCGGCTTTTAGTGAATCAACAATCTCATCTTCATATTGATTAAGTTCATTTACAATTATGTTTATTTCATGGGCTTCTTCACCTTTATATGCGTCAACAGAGTGTGGTATGTATTGTTCAATACAAGCTTTTGTTGATGGCAAAGAATCAAGACCTCCCACCCTTAAGTCGTAATTGTAAATGGTTACACATGAAGGCAATATCGAAAATGTCGCAATTAAAACAAATAATATTGAAATGATTCTATATCTCATTTTAGTATTACTTTTTGCGATTGAGTTTTGCCCGAGGTGCTTAAAAGATTTACTATATATATTTGATTGGCCGATAAACCGCCATAAGATTTTAGTAAACCTGCAGATAAACGATCGCTTAGAATTAATTTGCCTGTAATATCATAAATTCTCATTGAAACATCCTCTTTATATGTATTATTAACGTAAAGTAATTGATTTTTGCTGTAAATTTCTGGATATACTTCAATAATTTTCACTTTTGTAGGAAAACAGTAATTCAAATTCTCTATAATCTCATTGTATGAGATAGAGGGTGAAACTGCATAATCGCAGATAATAATAATCTGAGGGGTGTATAAAATATTATAAAGTTCAAAAACATCATCGCTATTTTGTGTTGCAAAGCAAGGATATGTAATTTCTGTATTAGAAATAAAATCGAGGATCCCCAGTAATGGTGAAGAAGGACTAGCGATTCCCCAAACTAATAACTGTTCAGCACCCGATCCAAATTGTTTGTAAACAGAATCCACTCTTGGAGCTTCTATAACACATGATCCACATGAAGTAGAGAAAAAATTCATTAATATTGTCTTACCATTATCCAGTTCTGTAAAAAGATTTACTTCAATTCCTTCGGTTGATGCAAGGGTAAAGTCGATTGCTCCATCCTGTTTTTCTTGACTATAACTTAAAACTGTTGCAAATAACAATAGTACTAGTAGTAATGAGAAGTATTGAAATTTCATATCTTTTTTCCTTTAAACAAAGATAGCAAATAATTGCTGTAGTAAATGTTTTTTTGTGTTTTATAATAAAAAAAATTGTATGCAAAACTTATAT
>CAYNKH010000147.1:0-7219 GCA_964397745.1 uncultured Bacteroidales bacterium
ACAGTCTTAATATTATTTGTGATGTTATTAATTTCTGGAAATGTTTTTACGCAAGATTTCGGATATTTTAATAAACAAGTGGTTTTTGATCCGATGAGTTCGGAGTTTTATATTTTTCGAATCCCCGCAATAGTAACAAGTGTTAGCGGAAATATACTTGTGTTTTCTGAAGGGCGCAAAGGTAAGGGAGGCGATTTTGATCCGTCAAATATTGTGTATAGACTTAGTTCCGATTCTGGCGAAAGCTGGACACCAGTATCCATTTTAGCAGATAATGGGAATTCAACCTGTGCAAATTTAGTTCCTATAGTTGATTATTTTGACAATAAAATTCATCTTATTTATACAGTAGGATATAATCAATTATTTTACACATTTTCGGTTGATGAAGGAGTTTCGTGGGATACTACGATAAATATTACGGATGTCCTTGAAGGATTTAAATCTAAATACCCTTGGAAGGTTGTTGCTACTGGACCAGGGCATGGAACACAACTAACAACAGGAAGATTGATAGTCCCGATTTGGTTTTCAGAAAGTAAAGCAATTGATTCGCTCAATTTTGCATTAGCCCATCACCCTTCAATTGCCAGTGTTATGTATAGTGATGATTTTGGAAAATCTTGGTTGTTAGGAGATATAATAGGATTAAATAATGACACTTTGATTTTCCCTAGTGAAGCCTCATGTGTGGAACTATTAAGCGGCGAAGTATTATTTAATATGAGGAATGAATCAAAAAATTATAGACGTCTAGTGTCTTTAAGTCCAAATGGGATTACAAATTGGTCTAGCCCACATTATTCGGACAATTTTTTTGAACCGATTTGTCATGCTAGTATGATAAGATATTCGATTAAACCATATCAGGATAGAAACAGAATTATCTTTACAAATCCAGATTCTCGAATGGCTCCATGGAGTACAAAGAGAGGGACAACACATTATGCTGCTCCAAAAAGACAAAGGTCAAATCTTACTTTAAGATTGAGTTATGATGAAGCCCTAACTTTTCCAATTTATAAAGAAATTGATAGTGGATTCACTGGATATTCAGATTTGGCAGTAAGTAATAATGGAACTATACATTGTCTATATGAGTCTGGTGCGAAGGTTAAAAATACTTTCCATCCTTCAGAAATCACACTAGCTTCTTTTGATCTTTCGTGGGCAACAAATGGTAAGGATGCATTATCTATTAATGACATGCCTTTAAATTCAAATTTAATTTGTGCTGCCGAAAAACAGAATAAGGGACCAGCCAAAAAGAAAAAACATTTGTTTCGAAAAAAACAAGTGCGAAACTGTAGTAACTGCATGTCTTATATTGATCAGGAGGTAAGGCCTAACAGCAAAGTTTTTTAATATCTGTTTTTTTACTGATATTTTAGACAAAATGATTAAATTTGATCTTTAATATTAAAGAAGATTAAAATAATAGCTTTTACCAGAAATTCGTATTTTTACAGGCAACTAAAAACCGAAAAATGAAAAACATCATAAAAATTGTATTTATTATTCTTCTTTTTTCATCTTGTAAAACTGAAGTAGAGCACAGAATTGTGAAATCCATTGATTTGGAAGGAAGAAAAGTTGAAATGCCAAATTTTGATGAATTGGTGCAAGGTAAATCATATTTACCTGTTTACTCACATATTTATCATAGATACGAAGAGCGGACTTTTGACCTTACAATTACTGTAAGTATTCGAAATGTTTCAAGCATTGACTCTATTTATATTTTAAAAGCTGATTATTTTAATACAAATGGAGATAATATTAGGCAATATATACAAGAACCAATTTGTCTTAAACCTTTAGAAACCGTTGAAATAGTCATTGCAGAGGAGGATAAAGAAGGAGGTTCGGGGGCTAATTTTGTTTTTGATTGGGCAGTAAAAAACGACAAAAACCCACCGTTATTTGAAGCTGTTATGATTTCAACGAATGGTCAACAAGGATTGTCTTTTTCGACACGAGGACTTCAAATATTTGAATAATAGTAAAGAATACTTTTGCCATTTTTAATTCAAATATGGTGTTATCTGATAAAACTGTATAACAGGTTAAAAAAAACATATCAGAATGCAGCGTAAAATCACGGTTGCTGAGCTAAAATAAGTGTTTGTAAAAAACACATAACAATATTTGTGCTTTTATATCAAAAGAATTATTTATTTATTCTCTATCTTTACAAAAAAATATACGATTATGATAAAAAATAATAAAGACCCAAAAGTTAAGGGATTAGGTTGTTTAGGTTTTACAGTTTTTGGATTACCTTTATTGATAGCACTAACAATTTTCATAATATGGCTAGGTTGGTATGCGTATTCTACTTATAATAAGTGTATTACCGCAAATGAACTTGTAAAACACACTTGGTCAGATGTCGAGAACTCATATCAAAAGCGGATGGATTTGATACCGAACATTGTTGCAACTGTTAAAGGTTATGCAGAACACGAGCAAGGAACTTTTACGGCCGTAACCGAGGCACGAGCAAAAGTTTCATCAATCAATATTGATGCAGATGAGATTACCCAAGAGAATCTTGAAGCCTTTGATGCTGCACAAGGAGAACTTACTGGAGCTCTCTCAAGACTATTAGCAACTGTTGAAAATTATCCTGAGTTAAAGGCGAATCAAAACTTCCTTAGTCTGCAAAATGACTTAAATGTAATTGAAACTGAAATCATACAAAGACGTGATGCGTTTAATTCTTCTGTAAAAGCTTACAATATTTTAGTGCTAAAATTCCCACGCAATTTATTTGCAAAAATGTTTGGGTTTAAAGAAAGAAAGTATTTTGAGGCGGCAGAAGAAGCATCGACAGCTCCAAAAGTATAATTTTAAAAATATAGTTTTTGAATTAAATCTGCAACGCCTTCCTCTTCATTAGATTGGACGGTATTAAACATCTTAAGCAATTCATCGGGTGCATTTGCAACGATATAAGAATTTTGAGGCAACGAATAATTCAACATGTCCAGATCATAATAGTCGTTTCCTACTGTAATAATATTTTCCAATTTAGTATTATAGATATTTTGAATAAACTCAATACCTGTAGCTTTCGATATTTTTGGTGGTAGTATCTCTATCCAGATTGATTTTCGATCAATAGGGCTTGTTGCTTTTACAATCTTTAGGTGTGGAAACTGTTGTGAGATTTTTATAATATCATCTGTTTCTTTGTTAAGGATAATTACAAATTGAGAAGCTTTTGCAGGGCATTTCTCAATTGGTTTGATTCCATAATTTTCATAATAACTTATTCTCGACTGGAAATCAGAGTTTGGATAATCGGAACTAAAGTGATGAAAAAAATGATTATTTGGAACAGGTAATTGAACCATAAAATCGTAATTGTTTTCCGACAGATATCTATAAACATCAGCTGTATCTTGCTCTCCTATTGAGTATTTTTTAAGGAGTTTTTGCTTTTTCCAATCATAAATACCTATGCCCGACGAAAACACGAGATAATCTATGGGAAAATCCTCATTAACAACAGTTTTAAAAGAAAACAAACTCCGTCCCGTGTCAACAATACGAATTACGCCAATTTTACCTAATTTTTTTAGTAATTCTATAGTTTTAATCGAAGTTGAGCTATCGTCACGAGCGAGCGTTCCATCAAAATCTGCAACAAATATTTTTCTACCCTTACTCACTACTATTTTTTTATTTTCTGATTATTTAGTACATGTACTAACTGGTCATCGATATAAAAGTTTTCAAAATCTGCAAGTATTCCTTTAAATAACGGGCTTAGTTTTTTATTTGTTAAAACGATAATGAATCCAAGATAGCGGTTTCCAAAATGGATAGGCACTAAATATTTATGGTTTTTCTTATCAAGATATCTTTCTGATCCGAGGCTAATAACATCTTCGGTTTCGCTACATTTTTTAAAAACCTCACTGTAATCCTCAAACATCTCTTTGGGAAAATCATCATTAAAAAAAACATTTTTAGAATCGGCAAGCCCAATAGCAGCATACTCTACATCTAAAAAAACAAAATCAAATTGCTTTAAAATAAAGTTTATTACCTCGTGAGCAAAGCTCTCAGTGGTGTTTATTTTGCCTGATGCTATGTTGTTTTTTATTACGTCAAAATTTCGGCTTAAACGGTCGGGCAAGGCAACAATTAGATAAAAATAGCTTCCTATCATAACAAATGTTACCGCCATTACAGCCACAATTAGGATTATTACCGAATAGGGCATTTTAAAGCCCAAGGTATCAGGTGCATAAAAAAGTAGCCACACAGGAAAGATTAAAGCGAGACAAAAAACAATATAAAATATCAATACAAGATTTCTCTGTATTAGCGATATTTTTCTAAATGCATCCATATTTAGTTTAGTTAGTTAGCCAACAAATTTACAATTATTATGAGTTTTTACCAATAAAATAATTGTCTATTTTTTTATTTGCTTAACAAAATCAATACAGAACCTAAAAATATCTTGATATTCGGCAAAACTAAGCTCTTCAAATTTATCTTGTGGTTGGTGATAGTTATCATTATTGCCAAGAGCATAGATAAAAAACGCCTCCACTCCTTTATCATAAAACGGTGCATGGTCGCTAGAATAAGTTACATACGAGCTTCGCATATAGTCGAAATACTTTTCTTTATTATTCATTTCTATTATCAAACTGTCAAGTTGTGGATATTCTTTTGCATTAAGCATTAAAATGCCATCATCACCAGTTCCAACCATATCAAAATTTATAAGTGACTTTACTTTGGACAACTCAAAAGGAGGATTATTGGCCATAAATCTTGAACCTAAAAGTCCAGCTTCTTCACCGCTAAACATGACAAATACCATTGTATAATCAGTTTTTCTTTTGTCAGTATAATGTTTAGCAAGATTTAAAACCATCGACACACCACTTGCATTATCATTTGCACCAGGATACATAATATCTCCAATCATTCCAAGGTGATCGTAATGAGCGGTAAACATAATAATGCTATCAGATTTCCCTTGTTTATATCCAATAATATTACGTGTTTCATAATCTTTAATAAAATCATTTTTTATACACACATAAACCGAATCTGCATTAGGATTAACTTTTTCGGGTTTTATTTGGACATGAATGTAATCTGCGATTTTAGTTTTAGCTGTATATTTGAGTTGCGAAGATATTTCGATAATTCCAGCAGCCTCCATATAGTTTTGAGCAAAAATTATATTTGCGAAATTAAAAAGCTCTGTATTATTAAGGTCAGTAGAGTCAATACACATAAAGCTATTTGAATGGTCAGAACTCAAGAGGTGTTTTAATGCTCTCGGATTTGTAAGAACCTTAGCACTTACCCATTCAATTTTATATTTGCCGTTTATTTCTTTGGAATATGGGATTGTAATAAAATCTTGGGCAATAACGAGCTCTTCATCTCCAAAACTAAGTTTCGGTTTTTCGATATAGCTATTTATGTCTGTATAATACGTTTGAAAATATGAATCATCGAACATTTTCAATTTCATGTTTTTAAATTCATTAGCAAGAAACTCTGAGGCTATGCTATCGCCTTTATTCACATATCCTCTACCATAATATTTTTCGGAAGACAATTCTTTAATAATACTGTACGTGTAATTCATATCTTGAGTCCAAACTGCAAACGGCATAAAAAACAGAGATAAAAAAATGATTGTTTTTCTCATAATAAAATATTAAAAAAAGTATGCAAAAACGCCTCTTGCAATAATCAGATAAATAAAAATCCCGATAATATCATTAGAGGTAGTAATAAAAGGACCTGTTGCAATTGCGGGGTCTATTTTTACCTTGTTAAGAGCCAGCGGGATAAATGCACCAAATACGGTAGCAAATATGACTACAGATAACAGAGCTAAGCTGACAGTAATAGTAAGTGCAAAATTTGCAGAAAATATTAAGTTATAAAGAAATATAATAGCTGCACACACAAAACCGTTTAGTAGTCCAACTTTAAACTCTTTCCACAGTTTTCGCCATATACTATGAATATCAATGTCCCCACTTGCTAAACCTTGTACTACAATCGCCGATGACTGCACACCTGCATTACCTCCAGTTGCAACAATAAGTGGAAGAAAAAGAGCAAGTACTGCATATCTTTCAATATCAGCTTCAAAAAAACCTAATATTAGTGAACCAGCTATTCCTCCTATCATCCCAATAACCAACCAAGGAATTCTCGAACGCGATTGTCGAATTACGGAGTCTGAGAAGTCAACATCTTGAGTAATACCAGACATTAACTGATAATCTTCTTCGGCTTCTTCGCGAATAACATCAACAACATCATCAATAGTAATACGGCCCATTAACCTACCAATACCATCAACTACTGGAACAGCGACAAGGTCATATTTTTCCATAATTTGTGCAACTTCTTCTCCGTCAACATCAGTTTTTACTGATATTATATCTGAATCGCAAAGGCTTGCAATTTTTTTATTAGTGGAGCTAAAAAGCAAGTCTTTAAGTGCAACTGTTCCTTTAAGCAGATTATTGTCATCAACGACATACAGATAATATATTTCGTCTATATCTTGAGCTTGGTCGCGCATTTCGCCAAGAGCTTGCTTAACAGTGAGGTTTTCGTTAATTGCCACAAGCTCTTTAGCCATCAGCCCACCAGCGGAATCTTCGTCATAGTTTAGTAGATCAACAATATCTCCAGCTTGCTCAAGGTCTTTAATGTACGAGAGAATTTCTTCGCTACGCTCATCATCAAAATATCCTAAAAGGTCTGCGGCATCATCGGATTCCATTTGTTCGATAAATTGCTCTGCAATTATCTCATTAGGGATACTTTCGAGAAGATTATTGCGTTCTTCATCTTGTATCTCAATAATAACATTAGCAGCAATTTCGGGAGCAAGTAAGAGAAAAAGGAATTTGGCATCCTCAATATTAATTTCCTCAAAAAATTCGGCAATATCAACAGGGTGCATCTCCTGCAATAACTTGATGGCTTGTTTGTCATCACGAGCCTCGATACTATCGCGTAGATTATCGAAAAATTCTTTATTTAATTCTACTGCCACTGCCTGTATTTATAATAATTTAGTGATGCAAATTTACAATTATCTTTTTAGGAGAAGAATTTTTTTTGTTTTTTTTTTATGAGCTACGGAAAGTTTCTCGCAGATTTTACAGATGAACGCAGAGAAAAAAGTAATCAGTAAGGCGGTGGTCGGTAT
>CAYNKH010000148.1:0-7122 GCA_964397745.1 uncultured Bacteroidales bacterium
CATTATTCTATAAACTGGTATCATCTTAAATCCGTCTAAGTCAGTTGTTCTGAATTTGTGTTATTTTAGTTTTTTTGTTTTATAGATTTATAGATTTTATGCGAGATAACAAAAGCTTTTTTTATATTTTCCTTGTTAATTTTCTTATTTGCTCAAAGCTCTCTGGCGTTTGCTTATGAGTGTATTTTTCTGTAACAGATAAACTGCTATGGTCTGCTTGTCCTTGCACATAAACAGGGCTTATGCCGTCAGCAATCATGTTTGTTATTCCAGTATCTTTAAGGCTATAAAATTGTAAGTCCATACCAAAACCACACGCTGGTCTAATAGTTTTTGCCCAATATCTGGATATTTCACGAGGATTTAACATTTCTGGGCCAGGAGTAAAGTGTTTACTAAAAATCAACAATTCTTTGTTATTAAAATCAATACATTTTAAATATGTTTCGAGTGCTTCTGGAATAACTCTAAAGCTATCATGTTTATTTTTTGTACGCTCTGCACCTATAAATATAAGTTGTAGCTTTAAATCAAAATCCTTTATTCTTAATTTTATTATGTCGTCTGGTAGCAATAAACAATAATAGCATAACATACACATTGCTAAATATTGCGGATTATTGTTTCTCCCCCACTCTATTAAGGTTTTTAATTCTCGAATAGTTAAGGCTCTACGTACTTTTGATTTTTTAGATTTTATTTTATAAATATCGTTAAAGTAATTTTCTTGCACATAATCCATTTTTTTGAGCCAATTAAATAGTGATCGAAAAAACACTAAAGTATTATTATAAGAAGCAATACCAACATCTGGTAAATTTAAAACATATTGCATATATGCGTATGCTTTGCGTTTATCAAAACTACCAGTATATAATGCAGGGGGGTTCTTGTCCAACCAGTTTAAGAATCTGTTAATAAAACTATCGTATGATCTTATACTATTTTTACCTATCTCCTTATATCGAGTTTTTTCAAATGTTTCGATAGCATCAGTTAGATAAGTGAACATTTTAACAGCATTTTCTTCTACATACGGATTCCAGCCAGAATGCAGTTTATTATTGATATTAATTATAAGGTTCTTACAATAAATATTGCGATCCTTTAAATTCTTTATTCGATTTACTTTAATTCTAAAGCGTTCTAATTCCTGTGTGTAAGGATTACGAACGTAATAACTAACATACCAGACTTTACCTTTCGTTAATTTCGCCGAATAATAATTGTGTTGGAATTTTTGGGTTTGTTCAAATTTTTGCATTTTATTTACAGCTTTACTGCAAAAAACTATTATCCCGTTACTGTCCCGAAATATTAAACAAAACCTCTGAAAGCTTTACTATCAGAGGTTTTGAGGTGTGTTCAGCGGAGAAAGAGGGATTCGAACCCCCGGACCCGTGAAGATCAACGGTTTTCAAGACCGCCGCATTCGACCACTCTGCCATTTCTCCGCTGCAAAAGTAGGACTATTTTATTTATTAACCAAAACAAATATCAATTATTTACAACAAAATTATTATACCTTATATTAATGGGAATAAAATCCTCAATTTGCTTTTTTCATCAAACTGATTTTATCATTATTATTAGGAAGTTTATATAAAAGGTATTTTAGAGTTATAAAGACATTATTAACAATATTTTAACAATCCGAAACCGTACAATGCTTATCTACCAATATATACATAGTTTATGAACAAATTAAAGAAAAGTTGCCATTTTTATTTGATATTTCAAAGAAAACATCACAAAACCCTTGATTTTAAAGTGTTTTGCTGATATTTTAGGTAAGAATCACTCTTGTTTTGTTAATTTTTTTACCAACATAAACTAAACAAAACCCCTGTAAGCCTTTAAAACAGCGAGGTTTATAAACAAAAAATTTAAGATATTAACAAAAGTAAAAAAAAAAGTAAAAAAACCTTGCTGAAAGCCTTATTGTATCTATATTTGTAACCGATAAGTTAACAATTTTACTAACCTAAAAATTTAAAAAAATGAACAAAGCACAATTAGTAGACTCAATCGCAAAGAAAGCAAATTTAACAAAAGCAGATGCAAAAAAAGCATTAGACGCTTTCGTAGAAACAACAACTGAGACATTAAAAGATGGTGAAAAAATCGCTTTAGTAGGTTTTGGTACATTTGGTGTTACAAGAAGAGCCGCAAGAAAAGGTCGTAACCCACAAAAACCAAACGAAGTTATCGACATTCCAGCAAAGAATGTAGTTAAATTCTCAGTTGGTAGCGAGCTTAAAAACGCTGTAAAATAATTTTACAAAAGAAATTATTTTGAAGGGAGTATTTATTGCTCCCTTTTTTTATTTTTGTAAAATAAATTTGGGTTAAACTTTACACAGATGAGCATAAAACGAAAAAATAATCATTTAAAAAACTTTATAACTGAACATCGATTTGAAACATTTAACAAAGTTCTAAATCAACGAACACGTTACATTAGCGTTGTTCTCGAAGACATTTTCCAAACTCACAATGCATCGGCAATTTTAAGAAGTTGTGATTGTTTTGGAGTACAAGACATTCACATGATTGAGAATAGCAATGAGTTTAATGCAAATCCAGAAATTGCTCTTGGATCATCTAAGTGGTTAAGCACATACAGACATAATTCTTTTGAAAACAATACTCTAAGCACCATATCATTTCTTAAAGAAAGGAATTACCGAATTATTGCAACCACACCACATACTAACGATTGTATTTTAGAGGAACTTGACCTTAATAAAGGTAAGATTGCTCTATTTTTTGGTTCGGAATTACCTGGGTTATCAGACTTGGTAATGCAAAATGCTGATGAATTTGTAAAAATACCTATGCAAGGCTTTACTGAAAGTTTTAACATTTCGGTTTCGGCAGCAATTTGTTTGTATGACATCACTAATAGATTGCGTAAGTCTGAAATCAATTGGCAGCTACAACAAGATGAAAAAGATAAAATTATGTTTAATTGGCTTACAAACACCATCAAAGACTCAAAAAACATTCTTGAGAGATTTTCAAGTTTACATACTAAAGATTAAATCAAAACCTCATCTATACAGCCGTCTTATATTAAATTAATAAATAACCGTTACCGTCCCGACATAAGATTTTGACCCATTAAACAACTCAATAACATAAAGATAAGGAGCAGTTGGCACTAAATTACCACTATATGTTCCGTCCCATTCATCGCCTGGTCTGCCAGTATATAATAATTGTCCCCAACGATTAAAGACATAAACATAAGCAGAGCTAAATAATTCAAGATTTTCGATTATCCAAGTATCATTTACACCATCAGCGTTTGGCGTAAAAGCATTTGGGATTCTAATACAATCTTCATCGATATCTTCTAAATGAACGGCTTCTAATTCATATAAACAGTCATTAGCATCAACAATAGTAATAATATAAATTCCTTGTGTCAGACCACTTATTAAAGGGATATCGATACTGTTTTTATCCCAACTGTACATATATGGTTCTGTTCCTCCAATTGCTTGGATTTCGATATATCCGTTATTATTTCCAATGCACGAAGGACCATAAAAATCATAAGAAGCACTTATAGCACTCGGCTCGGAAATATTGACTTGCACACTATCAAAACAATTATTTTGATCACGAACTTGCAAGCCATAAGAGCCTACAGGTAATCCATAAAAAGAACTCCCAGAAAAAACTTGCTCATTACCAAAAATTGTATAATCATAAGGACTAACTCCACCACTTGCGGATAAAGACACACTTCCGTCAGCATATCCATAGCAACTCACATTAGAAACATCACTTATTAGTACTAACTTCTCGGGTTCAATTAGACTAAAACTCTCTGTAATACTACAGCCATTATCATCAGAAATAGTAACAAAATATTCGCCTCCAGATAATCCGACATTATTATAATCAGTAAATGAATTGCTCCAAATATAATTATACGGAACATTACCACCAAAAACACTTATATTTATGCTTCCATTATTATCGCCAAAACATGTAACATTTGTAAGATTTGATTGTATTTGCATTGATGGAGGATCAGAAAGGGTGATATTAGCCGTACCATTACATCCCCAGTCATCGGTAATGCTCACATTATATGTTCCCTCTCCGACATTAGTTAAAATTGGATTTGTTTCACCATTTCCCCACAAAAAACTAACTGGAGCTTCTGCGTTTAGGCTCACTGCTTCGAGAACAGCATCAGTATCAAGAGGACAACTAATTGGGTGTAATTGACTTATAGACGCACTTAAGCCACCTGTTGTTCCAACATGCCCTGAATTAGATACAGTACAACCATTACCATCAGTAACTACAACTGAATATAATCCTGGATTAAGATCAGTTAAATTACTCCCTGTCATAGTATTTGACCATAAAAAACTATAAGAAGGTACGCCACCACTAAATGATGCGAGAGCAGCACCTCCTACACTACCACACTGGGCAGATGTAGTAATAACATTAACCTGTAATTGTGGAGGCTGCCCGATTACAACATCAGCACTTGCAGTACAGCCATAATAATCAGTTACTATAATATTATAATTGCCAGCAGGGGCAAAATACGGCGACACAGCAGCTACCCCATTTACAGTATAATTATAAATTGGCTGACCATTACTTGTACTAAATGTTATTTTACCATTATTACCATAACAGAGAGGGTCGGTAACAGTTGTTGAAAGTACAATATCGCAACAAACTACAACTTCTATCGACATAGTATAAGTTTCAACACAAATATGTCCAGCAGCAGGAGTAAATAAATAATTTGTAGTGCCAACGTTAGATGTATTTATTGTTGCTGGACTCCATGTACCTGGAACTCCTTCTATAGATGTAGTAGGAAGTGCAGGTGGAACATCGCCAAGACAATAAGGGCCAAGATCGTTAAAAGAAATTGGAATAATGCTCTTATGAAGAATATAAGGTTCGCTTGAAAAATCGTCCCACATTATTTTAGTTGCTGTATCAAAAAGAATTCCTGAGCTTACGTAACTGCCAGTAAGTGCTTCCCACTGTGGAGGCACAACAGACCAGTTTGAAATTCCTTCCCAATCACCATCAGTAAAATTATCAAAATAAATATTTACATCAACCGAAGATGCCCCCGAAGATCTGTTTATTTGATGATAAAATAATGGATTTACTTCACAGACATCTGGGGCAATATTATTTACATCATAGCCTTCTAAGCTCGCATTTAGATTTGCAAGTCTGACAGTATAAGTGTTATCTGTTGCAGTATTTGGGCTTAGTTCAACTGGGCGATATCTATTTGTACCGACACTTGAACCAACTGGAAATAAATAAGTTGAAACAGAATTAGTCTTACGCGAAAGTTTGCCTCCATTTAAACTTGACACAAAACCCGATGTTCGTATAATTGCGTTTGGATTTTGATTTTGCATAAAGAAAGTATGAGTTTCGGTTTGAAGTTCAAGATGTTTCAAATCTAAAACACCTGTTGCATACTGGTCGATTGTTTGTGTTTTTAAACCAGAACCATCTAAGGTAAGATTATTAAAAATGGTTGTTGCAGAGCCTCCCAATATTTGATTTGCTCCTTCAAAAAACACTGTGCCAATTCCTGAACTAAATAGTGAATTATTGTACCAATTACCTAATAACCTAATATGCCCACTGCCAAGAAAATCTGAATTATTTCTAATATCTCCTGTTACATATAACTCGGCTGGATTGCCAGATTGTTCATCAATATTTAACTCGCCACTTGCATTAGCTACATTTCCATTTACATAGATATAAGAGCCTTGTCGGGCGTTTATTTGACCGCCGTTGTTAAGTAGAGTTTGGGAATATGACAACACAGAAACGCCCAATATAACTGACAGTAATAATATTTTATGTTTTATATTTCTCATTTTCAAACTTAAAATTATTAAACAATAACTCTAACTAATTACCTTCATTTTCAAGTTTATTAAGACGATTTACAACTGAATTCAACTGAAACTGCAAGGATTCAATGGTCTCTTGTTGAATATCAATAATTTCTTGCTGCTCCTGAACTGCCTTAGTAAGAATTGGGATTAGTTCAATATAATTTACAACCTTATATTTACCAAGCAAGGCTTCAGAGTCTTTAGATTTTGAATCATACGTGCCAGATTTGTAAATATTCTTTTGTTTTACCATTCCAGGAAAAACTATTTCAACTTCTTGAGCTATAAAACCATATCTAAGTCTTCCATCAGTATTAGTTAGTAATTCTTTATCATAGTTAAAGGTATGTACTTCTATTTTCATTATATCAGACAATGCCATATCATATTTTTGGATATTTTTCTTAAGGTTTCTATCTGAAAAATTCCAATAATCACCGGCAACCACATCCCAGTTAAAATAGCCTGCTGCTCCAAGATCGCCCCAAGAAATATCTGCTGGACTAGTTCCATATACTCCATATCCATCAAATGAATTTGATGCCCCCCTTACTCCTCTCGCAACACCACTATTTGCAATCGCTAAGCCAAAAACACCTGATGGAGTATTAGTACTACCACTATATCTTGTAACACCCTCCATAGCATTAAAACCATTTGTAGCGTTGGTATTTTCGGCATAGACACCTCCACCCAATGTTGAAGTATGATAACCATTTAAAGCCCAATTTAGAGTTGCAGAATTTCCTACTGCACTTACAAGATCACCGCCATAAGGAGTAGTCGTATTTATCCCTATCTGACCATTTGCAATAATTCGCATTCTCTCATTTGAATTTGTCGAAAAAGCCATAACATTAGCAGCAGGACGAAATATTCCTGAATTTTGACTTTGATTAAAAGAATATATAGGATTAGCAGCAGTACCATTATAATATGCTAACATTCTGCCACCTGTTCCAGTAGCTGGAGCAGTACCTTGGGTTATTCTAAATACAATATTATTATTTGTTCTAAAATCTAAATGCTGTGCATCAATAGTTCCAACGAAATTTGCACCAGCAATTGTGCCTACATTTCCAGTAGTAAGCCATGCAGCATTACTAGAAGTAATAGTAGCTGGTTGGTCAGTATTTATCACTAAGTTTCCATTAATATTAAAATTATCGTTAAGTATTGACCAAGTTGGACCAGCAGGACCTTG
>CAYNKH010000149.1:0-7121 GCA_964397745.1 uncultured Bacteroidales bacterium
TTAATCAGTGTTTCAAAAAAACTATAAAAGCACAAGAATTAATAAAAAATTAATAAAAATTGTAAAAGATACAACGTTTCAAAAAAAACAACTGTCTATTAGTTGATTTGTAAAATTTTGAACATATATAAAGCACATTATTATTTAAAATGATTTTTGATTTTTTTTATAAAAACTAGTAAAAATCAAACATTAATTATAATTTTGTTAAATTAAAGAATACGCATTACTTAAAAATAATTTAATTTTTAAAACTATGAAACAAAAATCAGTGATTATGATTGTCTCGTTTATAATGTTAAGTTTTATCACTATAAACATGTTAGGACAAAATGAGAAAGTAATAGACAATAGATTAAAACAAGGGTACGATGTAAGCTATCTTGAAAGTCTAAAAACCAAATCACCTTCTACGCTAAGTATTCTCACTTACGACCTTGATCACTCATGGTTTATTGCTGGTGAGGAAATAAGTTCTAAAGCTCCTTCTATGGAACATTTGTATTACAAAGATCCTAACACAGGAGAAAAGACTGACGTACGAGTTGAGAATATTGATGTTAACAACATTAATATTGCAAGATTTTATTATGAAAGAGAACACGACTCCTACAAGTTTTACAAAATAGGAAATTCGGGAATAATCATAGGGTTTTACTCGGCAATTGAGAATGCAAAAAGATATAATAACTATAAAAACCAATAATCATGAAAGCAGTAAAAACATTATTATGGGCCTTTTTACTGATTTTTTTAAGTCAGATTACTTATGCTCAAACCTATTTAATAAGTGATGAGAGCATCGAAACTTGCGGTGGAACTTTATATGACACTGGTGGTGCTAGTGGACAATACGGCAATAATGAAAGTTATACGCTAGTTTTATGCAGCGACAATGGTTCTACTATTGAATTGCAA
Organism: uncultured Bacteroidales bacterium; assembly: GCA_964397745.1. GTDB lineage: Bacteria > Bacteroidota > Bacteroidia > Bacteroidales > ML635J-15 > Bact-19. The sequence continues at coordinate 919 of CAYNKH010000149.1, forward strand.
TTTACTTCGTTTAACTTAGCTTCAGGTGATCTTCTTGATATATATAATGGAGCTGGAATTACAAATCTACTTGTTAGTGGTACAGGAAGTTCGTTGAATGGTCAAACCGTAATATCCAATGTTGACTGTTTAACACTTGTTTGGTCAACTAATGCTAGTGGTACAGCAGCAGGATTTGCAGCTAATATTATTTGTAGTACACTCTGTCAAGGATACACAACTGCAATTACATCAAATCCAGCAATAACTGATCCTATAAATGGATATCTCGACATCTGCCCTGGAACAACAGTTAACTTCACAGCAGTTAGCGATTTTTTTAATAATGGTTCGGAAGGATACACACAATCAACAGCCAGTACTAACTACACTTGGCAATTAATTGATGAGTTCAGCCAAATAATAGAAAACCAAACTGGTCTAGGCTTAATTAACCTGTCTCATACTTTCAATGAATCGGCAGGCTACACTTTAACACTAAATTCCGAAGATATAGAGGGTTGTTGGAATATGGGCGATGCAACAATAAGAATTAGAGTCTCTGTACCTCCAACTTTTACAGGAACAAGCCTAAATCCTGACCCTATTTGCCCAGGCGAACTCGTTACTCTCACTGGCCAGGTACAAACTTACCCATGGCAAATGTCTGTTGTAGATATCGCAATTGTTGAACAATGTTTGGATGACCATTATAATGACGTTATTCCTTTTGAAGTTAATACATTTGCACCAGGTCAAACTATAACTTCAGCAAATGACATTGAAGCTATCTGTGTTAATATGGAGCACTCTTATATTGGAGACTTTTATTTGTATATCGAATGTCCTAACGGACAACAAACAATGTTACACGAATATTATAGTTGTAACAATTCCTACTTTGGTCTTCCTAATCACTCAGATAATTGTTCTCCTGGAACTGGCTGGGATTATTGTTGGTCTATGAGTGCCGCTCAAGCTGTAACAAGTGTGTGTACCTCGGGACAATCTGTTCCTGCTGGAACCTATTTACCAATCGGCGGTAATAGTTTCGCCAGTCTCATAGGATGTCCAGTTAATGGAGAATGGAAAATTAGATTTAATGACAACTGGGGTCAGGATGATGGTTACATTTGGACTGCTAATCTAGTCTTTAGCCCTGCAATTATGCCACAAGACACTTGGGGTTATGAAAATGAATATGATACAGGTGCCAACTCAACAGGAGGCTCTTGGAGTGGACCAGACATGGATGACGATATTGGATTTATAGGTACCGCTCACCCTACCGTAAGTGGAGATATTAATTACACATTTACTGCAATAGACGATTTTGGTTGTGAATATGATACTACTATAAATGTTACTGTTAAGCCAATTACAGACCCAACATGCTGTATTATGCCTGTAGTTAATGCAGGTAATGACGATGCGGTATGTGCCTTAACTTATGATCTTTCCTCCTCTTTAACAACAGGAAACTCTGGGATATGGACAGTAACAGCAGGTCCTCCAGGGGCAGTTTTTACTAACGAAACTAACCCAAACACAACTGTAACTGTTAATATTTATGGAACATACGAATTTGCATATACTGAATACTATCAAGGTAATACAGATAATACTGTATGCTCCGACAGTGATACTGTTGAAATAACTTTTAACGAAACATTCGACCCAACAATTTCTCCAATAGATGATATGTGTATTTCTGCATCTGCATTCCAAATTCAAACTGTTAATTTTGGTGTTTTAACATGCACACCACCAACAACAGCCCTTAATGCTACTACTGGGATATTTACCCCACAAAATGCTGACCCTGGAACATATACTATTACAAACACTCTCACAGGACCATGCACTGGCCCAGGCACATATAGTGAAACATTTGAAATATTTGACGAAATCAGTATAATGAATTTTAGCGAGACATGTACTGAACCAGCCGCAACAAGATATATCATAGTCGAATGGGATGTTGAATCTTATAACGGGACTCTCACTAATGATTACCTTGTAAATGGCATGGGTCAAACAGGCTCACACTTTAGCGAAACAATAGAGTCTCCAGATTCTTATGCCTACACTATTACCGACTTAAATGGATGTAGCGAACATTTGATAAGTGGGTATCGCGATTGTGGTTGTGAGCTTTTTGCTGGGACAATGGGTAGTTTGCAAACTATAATCCTTTGCCAAGATGAATGTACTGCACCAGCCGTAACTCACAATGGAGATCAAGCTTCTGCAGGAGGGATTTTTGAATTTATGATTCATACTGGTAATAATACTCCATTAGCATATAATTCTACTCCTAATTTTTGTTTATCAGATTTTGGTGGAATGTACAACACAATTTACTATGTATCAGCAATTTGCGGATATGATTTAGGTGGTCACCCAAATCTGACACACTCATGTCGTTCGATTGCACAAGGTACACCCGTAATGTGGCAAGAAAACCCAATTGCACATGCTGGCAGCGATAAAGATACCTGTGGTTTAGTTATGCGGCTAAACGGTAATGCTCCCACAGGCGATATGTACGGATATTGGTCATCAGATTGTGAGTTTTTTGCAGTTGGTGGTACTTCATACACACAACCAAATCCAATTGTAATGGCAACAGACTATAATACCTGCACTTTTACTTGGAACATTGTTAACGGCGAATGTACTGATAGTGATGATGTAACAATCGGTTTTCTTCAAACCCCCAGACCTGACGCAGGTCCAGATATTACAGTTTGCGGCAATGAAGCAACAATGAACGCAACACCAAGCATAGGTTTTTCTACTCTATCTTGGTCAGGAAATGGAACTAACTTTAATCCGCAAAACTCTGCAACTGCAATAGCTCAAGTTAGCAACTTTGGTACTTACCAATATACTGTTACCGAAGACAATGGTTCTTGTACAGGCACCGATAAAGTATTAGTAACCTACGTACAAAATCCATCTCCTACAACTACACCAAATGCCGATAGTGTTTGTGGAACTACACACACACTACAAGTCTTAAATTCACACCATCCAGGTATATGGACAGCTTATGAAAATGGCAACCCAGCACCTGGCGTTACATATACTCCTAGTAACACTAGTACAACTGTTGAAGTTACAATAGGAAACTATCCTGGTTTTTTTAGAGAAATAGAATTTGTATGGACAGAAACAAATCAGGTAAGTGGTGTTCCATGCTCTGGTTCAGCCACCAAAGTAGTTATATTTGCAAAAAAACCAATAGCCAGTGTAGGTCCAATTGATGAATCAGAAATTTGTGGCAATTGCAATCCTTTTAATGCAGACACAACAGGCTCAGGTTGGGCATCTGGCTCATGGGTTAATGCTAAAGGTTTACATGGTGAATGGGATAACGCACAATTACCCAGTGCTACTTTCTGTATAGACTCAGTTAGTAATTATGGCGACACCGCCCATGTAAGAGCTCCATTTTTATGGATAATGAATAATTATGGATGTACTTCGGTTGATACTGCATGGGTTACATTTTACCAAAGACCCGAAGCAAACGCAGGTCTCGACCGCACAGTTTGTGGTAAAGTACATGAACTTGGTGCTGTATATGACATAAGCGAAACAACCAACTATACCCCTTCGGGAACGTGGTCAGTTTATGAGAAACCATTACCAGCAGCTCAAGCAAATATTCAGCCACAAGAAAACGACACAGCAATGTGTACAGTATCGCATAACGGAATTTATCAATTTGTTTTCCGCGAAAACAACTCTAATCTTACAATGTGTTATGATACAGATACCGTACAAATAGAATTTGTTGAAGTACCAATAATATCGGCAGGCGAAGACAAAGACGTTTGCGGAACGTGTACAACTATGGGAGCAACATCTGGAGGTTTCGAAGGCTCTTGGCTTGCAAATGGCTCTGCCTATGACGATTATAATGATCCTAACACTAATGTTTGCCAAAATGGATATGGCCCAATTGAATATGTATGGCTAGAGTCAAATCAAGCTATAACAGACCCTACCTTCTCTTGTTCATCAAAAGATACCGTAGTAATAACTTATTGGCGTATTCCGACTGCGAATATTATGACCGATACTGCCGACTCTACAACCTGCGGATTAACATTCGACAGACTTAGAGCCGAAAACCCAGGAACAGGGATATCGGGTTCTTGGTACACAAACAATCCAGCTACTGACTTTGGAGACGAATTTTCTGTAAACACTTGGGCAAGAGTGCCAAGCTATGGCTACCACAATTTCTATTGGGTAGAAGAAAACGGCCCCTCCTACAGCCCTGGATTCTGCACAGACACAGCTGGACCATTAAGAATTCATTTTATCGAAATCCCAGAGGCTAACGCTGGACATGACACAATATTCTGCGGTTATACAGGCTCTCTTAACGCTCTACCAAGTGTAGGGAATGGTGTGTGGAGTACGCCTTCTGTATCAAATATTACTTTTGATGACGAAAATGATCCATATACAGGAATTACATCTACTATAATCAATACTGGAAATCCATCAAATCCATATTTTAACATTTTCTGGACCGAAGATAATACAAACGGCTGTACTGACAGAGACACAATAAAAGTGATATTTGCTAGGATTCCAAAATCTAATATAAATATTATCCCTCCAAAATGTTTTGGCGAGCCAGCAAGTATTGCAGCTGAAGAGGATTCTTTACAACAATATACTTGGAACTTCTACACAGGTGCCATCGACAGCACATCCATTAATCCTTTAGGAGGTGAGTATGAAAACTTCGTTTATTGGAATAGTTCGGACACTTTACACCGCATCAGTTTAATTACTACAAACCACTGGAATTGCCAAAGTACAATTACTATTGATACAGTTTACGAACCAGCAATTCCAGAATTTGATGTAACAATCGTTTCAGATACCTGTATGCTTGGCAAAGGAGGATTAATATTTGAAGACACTCTTGCAAATAGCTCGTTCTTTTGGTTAGATACTGTTTATGGACCACCTACTGGACCTGTTACAACAGTTTACAATCTTCCAACAGGAGAATACAATATTAGAACTTCTTACCAAACGCCTAATATGACTTACTACTCATACTACTTGAACACTTTCAATAGTGCAAATTGTATTGATACAATACCATATACAATAGAACCAATTGGTATGATAGAGGCAATTATAGAAATTGCAACTACTACCGATATGACTGAACTTGTAGCACCAGAGGCGACTGTTTTTTTCCTAAACAACTCAATTTATGATAATGTCAGTAAACGTTGTGAATGGCATTTTGGAGATGGCGAAACTCTCAAAAATTGTGATCCACAAGTTGAACACATATATACCGAAGCTGGTTGCTTTGACCCATTCTTGATTGTTATGAACAGAGACCTAATGGAATGTAGAGATACTGCATATCTTGAGACTTGTATCCCAGTTGATAACGCCAGTAAACTCGAAGTTCCAAATATTTTCTCACCAAACGGAGATGGGTATAACGACTTTTTCCAAGTTAAAGCTCAAACACTACGTACATTCAGCGGAATTATAGTCAACCGATATGGACGTACCGTTTATGAATGGGAAAATTGGCAAGACTACGAAGCTGGTTGGGATGGAAAACTAAGTGGAGGAACAAAAGCCACTCCTGGTGTATATTACTTTATCATTAAAGCAGTAGGAATGGATGACCAAGAACATAACATACAAGGTCCTTTACACTTAATGAGAGATTAAATATTGCTTAACTTTATTAACATAAATTAAATAATATCGCATACTTTTTAAAATCCCGCTTTTGCGGGATTTTTTTGTATTATACCTTAAATCTGCAATTAATACGGACGTAACTATAAAGACATATAAAATATTAACAATAACCGAACATTTTGCACTATTATTCAAAATAATATCAAAAAATTTATAAATTTGCAACAATGCAAAAAATTACAAAACATGACTAATTTCAAGTACTTTCTTATCATTCTGTGTTCATTTGTATTATTTATATTCACAAATGTGGGGTTCTCTCAAAATACTAACAATAAAGCCACAGATCGAGCCTGCACAACTTATGCTGGCACATTAGCAGATTTAACTGCACTAAACCTATGTGCCGATGAATGTACCGATATGATTACTCATAACAACGATGCTGAACTTGACGCCGATGATGTTCTAGAATTTATTGTGCACAATAACACAAACCCATTGACAATATACGCTCGAGG
>CAYNKH010000150.1:0-7056 GCA_964397745.1 uncultured Bacteroidales bacterium
TGATAGTTACAAAACAAAATTGTTAAATTTTAATTTTTGTCGGTTGATACTGAATAAATAGATTAAATCGTCTATCGGTGCAAGGTTGCCAAACATTGAATAAACACCGTCAGCCATATACCATATTTGATCGTATTTGTTAAGATTCTCTAGAATCTTCTCTTCAAGCATTTGCATATTATTATGCCTAATCATATCAACTTTTGTCCCTCTGGCTTTAAGAAGTTGACAAGCCATTTGAACACTACCATGCACTTTTTGATCAAGAATTATCAAATCATTTTCTTGTAAAAGTATGGGCAAAACGCCTATATGAGTCAAAGTAGTTGTGGCTCCTAAAACAGTTGGATTATTATCAAATATTTTACTTAATAATTCCTCTGCCTTAATATATAAAGGACATGAAGAATATGCTCGTGACGAAGAATAATGCACCCCATATCTTCTTGTGGCATCAATAGACCCCTCAATAAGTCTCTTGTCAAGTTCTAATCCAAGATAACTGCATGAACCAAAATTTACAACTTCTTGCCCTTGGATTGTTATTGTTCGACCTCCAATACTATAATCTTCATAAGTCATTTGGAATACGTCTTGTCTAACTCCTGTGTCACAGCATTCAAATACTGTATCAACAAATTTGTTTGGTCTATCTATAATCATAACAATGAAAATTTAATATATATTCGCAATTAGTTAATTAATATTGTATTAGGTAAAATAAAGAAACAGATTAAATGTACAGTTATATTGTACAGGAAAGAGTATCGACAAATATCAGTCCCAAAAGAAAAATCAATCATATAAGCGACTTTAATTATAACATATCAAAAATAATCAAAATAATCAAAATAACAAACTATTAAAGGCAAATTATACTGTAATTTCAGAACTCCCGCCCCAATCTCTATAATTCAGGCAGTTACTTCTGTTTATTTGTAAAATATAGTTGTCGTATTTTTAGAGTAAAGCTTTCGAAGTGTTTGAAAACAAATTCGCTTTTAACCTGAGTTTGATATAATTTTGAGTTCAGAACGCTTAGAGGTTCAATTAAAAATAACCTTGAACCTAGGTTTTGAAATGAACTGTAAAAAAAATGGTCTAAAACTCTCATTTTAGACCAATACAATACATTAAAAATTCAAGAAAAACATATTATCCAAAGACAACCTTTACAGTATCTATTGCAATTACTAGTTCTTCGTCAGTAGTAATTGTCATTATTTTAACTTTAGAATCTGCTTTACTAATAGTAGCATCTGTACCTCTTAAATCGGTATTTTTAGCTTTATCAAATTCGACACCGAGGTAGTTCATATCAGTAAGTACCATTTCACGAATAGTTGCTGAATTTTCGCCAATACCACCAGTCATAATAATCAAATCAACGCCATTCATAACTGCTGCATAAGAGCCGATATATTTTTTAACTCTATGCACATACATATCAAGAGTAAGAATAGCTCTTTCGTTTCCTTTTTCAGCTTCGTCTTGAAGGTCTCTCATATCTGAGGATATTTCTGAAAACCCGTTTGTACCGCATTCTTTGTTTATAAAAGAATTAGCTTGGGAAATCGACAATTTTTCTTTTTCCATTATAAATAATAGAGCACCAAGATCGAGATCCCCAGTTCTTGTACCCATCATTAGTCCTTCAACAGGAGTAAACCCCATTGATGTATCAACCGATTTGCCATATTGAATAGCAGTAATAGAAGCTCCATTACCAAGATGGCATGTAATTATTTTTTTATCTTTAATATCCCAGCCTAAAATATCGCAAGCTTTTTCTGCAACAAATCTATGACTAGTGCCATGAAATCCATAACGACGAATTTTATATTTTTCATATAAGTTATATGGTATCGGAAACATATATGAGCTTGCAGGCATAGACTGGTGGAAAGAGGTGTCAAACACAGCAACTTGTGGAACTGTTGGTAGTACATCTTGCATAGCATACATCCCAAGTAGGTGAGCTGGATTATGTAAAGGAGCTAAATCGCAACAATCTTTAATTTTACCTATAACTTCTTCATCAATTAACACACTTTTTGTAAAGTATTCGCCACCATGTGCTACACGATGCCCCACAGCTTTGATTTCATTTAAGGATTCGATTACTCCATGGTCTTTATTTGTCAATGCTTCGAGAATCAGTTTTATTCCGACAGTATGGTCTGGCACTTCTGTTTCTGTTTCATATTTTCCATTGCGAACGTTTTTATGAGCGAGGCAACCAATTTTAAAGCCAATTCTTTCGACAACGCCTTTGGCTAAGACTTCAGCATTTTCACCCATTTCAAGCAATTGATATTTGATTGATGAGCTACCACAATTAAGAACTAATACATTCATTTTTCGATTTAATTTTAATTTAACAATTCGTTTTAGTTTTTCATACCGGCTGCCTGACTAACAGTTACCGCAACAAGATTTACGATATCACTTACAGAGCAACCTCTTGACAGGTCATTTATTGGAGCTGCCATACCTTGTAAAATAGGACCAATGGCCTCGGCATGAGCAAATCTTTGCACAAGTTTATATGCAATATTTCCTGTTTCTAAAGTCGGGAAAACAAGCACATTTGCCTGTCCAGCAATTTTGCTGCCAGGAGCTTTTTTGCTTCCTATTGAGGGAACAATTGCAGCATCACTTTGTAATTCACCATCAATCATCATATCAGGAGCCAATTTTTGAGCGATAGCTGTAGCTTCAACAACTTTATCAACCATTTCGTGTTTTCCACTTCCTTTGGTTGAGAAACTTAACATTGCTATTTTGGGCTCAAAACCCGCAATTGCTCTAGTTGTTTGTCCAGTTGCAACAGCAATTTCAGCAAGTTCTTGTGCAGTTGGATTTGGATGAACTGCACAATCGGCAAATACCATTAATCCGTTTTCTCCAAACTCTTTATCTTTAAATATCATTATAAATGCTCCAGAAACAACACTTATACCTGGCAAAGTTTTAACAATTTGAAATGCTGGACGCAATACATTTCCTGTAGCGTTTTCAGCACCTGCAACCTCGCCATCTGCGTCGCCTGCTTTTATCATCATAACTGCCAAATACAAAGGATCTTCAACTAATTTAGTTGCTTCTTCTCTTTTTAAGCCTTTCGATTTACGTATCTCAACAAGCAAATCAATATATTCGTCCTTTTTTTCGTGATTTAAAGGATCAACAATTTTTGCTTTGTTAATATTTGATAAATTGTTCTCTTTAGCAAGTGCATTAATTTTAACAGGATTACCTATTAATATTATTTTTGCTATACCCTCACTAATAATTTGATCGGCAGCAATTAATGTTCGTACTTCGGTACCTTCTGGCAACACGATTCTTATATCATGTTTTTTTGCATTTTCTTTAATTCTAGTAATTAAGTCCATTATTATTGATTATTTAAAACTGTTTTTATTAATTGTATGTCTTCAAAAGTAATATTTAATATTTTAATAGATGATAGTTTTAATCATATTTATTCAATATTTATTTAACTTTAAAATTAATCATCTCTCGGTTGTTGAGATAAGCTCGATAAATATCTCCACTATTCATTTTACCAACCCCCTCTGGAGTGCCAGTAAAAATCAAATCGCCAATCTTTAAGGTCATAAATTGAGAAACATATTGTATAATTTCTGCAAAGTTAAAAATTATATCCGCAGAATTGCCTTTTTGCACAAGCTCGTTATTTTTTATTAATTCAAATTTGATTTGATTTATATCTTCAAATTCAGAAAGTGGTATAAATTCAGATAACACAGCCGAACCATCAAATGCTTTTGAGATTTCCCATGGTAATCCTTCTTTTTTACATTTTGATTGAAGATCTCGTGCTGTAATATCTATTCCTATGCCAATTGCATCAAAGTAGCGGTAAGCAAATTTTGACTGAATATGTTTTCCTAAACGACTAATACGAATAATTAATTCAGTTTCGTACTGAACATCGTTTGAAAAATCTGGAAGGAAAAATATATTATTGCGTAATACTGCCGACTCGGGCTTTAAAAAGAACACCGGTTGGTCAGGAATTTTTGAATTTAGTTCCTTAATATGATTTTTGTAATTTCTACCTATGCAGATTATTTTCATCTTAATTAAAAAAAGCTTTCCGAAACCAGAGTTTCGGAAAGCTTAATATCTGTATTATTTAACTGCAGGTTTTTGATCCTTAAAAATTGGGGATTTTACAACTTCAGCTTTTAGTTTTTTATTTCTCACTCCAATAAATATTTCTGTTCCAGGTTTTCCATATCCTGCTTTTAAATAAGCAAGGCCAATACCAACTTTCATCATTGGAGACATGGTTCCCGAAGTAACTTCACCAATTTCGTTATCATCTGCATCATAAACTACATAATGCTGACGCGGAATTCCTCTATCAATCATTACAAACGGTTTAAGGTTTCTGGCTGGTTTGACTTCTTTTATTTTTTGATGATGCTCACGCATGATAAAATCATTACCATCAACAAATTTAGTAATCCAACCCAGTCCTGCTTCAATCGGAGAAGTTGTATCATCGATGTCATTCCCATAAAGGCAAAATCCCATTTCGAGACGTAAAGTATCTCTGGCACCAAGTCCAACATTTTCTATTCCAAACTCTTTACCTGCTTCCATAACGGCCTTATAAAGTTTCTCGGCATCTTTATTATATGCGTAAATCTCGCAACCACCAGCACCAGTATAGCCTGTTGTCGAAAATATTACTTCATCAATACCAGCAAACCTCATTTTTTCGCAGGTATAATATTCCATATCAATTACGTTTGCTTCAGTAAGTTTTTGCATGGCTTTTAATGCATACGGTCCCTGAACGGCTAACTGACAAATATCTCCAGAAGCATTTTGTAGTTCTGTACCAATTTCAAGTCCCATTTCTTTCGCATGCTTTTCGCACCAAGCCCAATCTTTATCGGTATTCCCAGCGTTAACAACAAGTAAATAGTTCTCGTTTTCAAAACGATAAACTAAAAGATCATCAACAATTCCACCCTTATCGTTTGGAAAACAAGTATATTGAACTTTTCCTACGGGAAGCTCTGCAAGATTATTAGATGTTACTTTTTGGATAAAAGTAAAGGCTTTAGGTCCTTTAACCCAAAACTCACCCATGTGTGAAACATCAAACACGCCTATCTTTTCGCGACAAGCAACGTGTTCTTCATTAATCCCAGCAAACTCTATTGGCATATTGTAACCCGCAAACTCTGACATACGAGCACCTGCAGCAATATGATGGTGTGTAAAAGCTGTGTTTTTCATTTGAATTATTAATTAATTAATCCTATTATTATAAATTTTCGTTTGCACAAATATAAATAAATTATATTAATTTGAAAATGATATTTTAGAGATTTGTTATTTCATACAAATCTTTTAACAATAATGCAGTAACCAGTTACTTACAAAACTCTCTAAACTGTTAATATTATATAAGGCTTGTTTGATAAAAATTGAGCATAAGACTATTCGAGGGTGGTAAATTCTCAAAAACATTTCAAAGTGCCAATTCGATTTTTTTGTAACAAAATAAGCAATCACGTTTCAAGCTATTTTTTTACTTCAATAGTTTACTTACAACTCAAGTGCTTTACATAATACGCTAAATAGCTTGTTTTTTCTACGTAATGTAATTTATTGCTATTATTTGTTAAAATATCAAAAAAATAATATCTTTGTGCAATTAACCAAAAACAATTACAAATGAGAAAAATATTATTTAGTTTTATTTCTGTTTTAATTATCGCAATAAGCATTGTGTCATGTAATAATCAAGAACGCGATGTTAATAAAAAAGGAGTTGAAAGCGATTTGATAAACGTAGAATCACCCATTCTGACTGAATATGGCAAACTAATGCCACAATGCAAAAACAATTTGACAGTTGAGGTTGAAGGTATTGACATTGCTGATGCTATTGTGTATGTTGATAACGATGCAGGCGATGCTTATATGGGAACCAAGGGCGTTGGATTAGTACCTTATGAAGCTGGTAAAAAAATAAGTATGATTGTTAGTTTTGAAGATAAAGGCGGAACAAAAGAGTTTGAAGTTGCCAACAAGATTCCAGAACCGAATGTGCGTTTTTTTAATGCTTTAAATTTCGAAATTCAGGATTATAAATTTGAAAACGTAGCTCCTGTTATTGTAGAAATTATTGCTGACCAAAAATTTGCTGAACTTTTCCCCGAAGATGCTAAATATATCTTTACTTCTTATGTTGCAACACAAATGCGTGGCGAAGAAAAGATTAAAGATATAAGGGTCGAAGAAGAATACGAAAGCAACCAAATTGACATTTCACCACTCCAAGAAAATGCAGAAGTTGACGATACTATACTCATCAACATTACTGGCGTTCAGAGGATAGATTTTGAGGGGAATACTCACGATGTCGAAATTCCTGAGAAAATGATGGAAATCAAACTTACGGTTCAATAGAAAAACTCAAATTACTATTTATGCAAAAAAAATCTTTTTGATACTTGTAATATTTTCTTGTACACTTTTTTTACTTGTTGTTCCAAAGAAGAAGACCCAACTGAAGAAGAAGTCATAGAAAGTTTGGATTGTTATTTTACTGCAAAAATAAATTATGTCGATTCTAAGGCAACATCATCGTCTATTAGTGTATGGGATCCAAATAATGAAGTGCTTTGGATTATTGCAGAAGAAGGCTCTTCTGGATTTAAAAGAGGTGCAATCATTATTAAAATTCATGAGGTTTTTTTTGATGTGAACAGCTTTAATTTAGATAGCTCAATAGCTAATTTGTATTTGAGAGAATTTGTAAAACACTCCTCTTATTATCTTCGATATACAGTACTTTCTACTGCAAACACAGCAACAAACGGCACACTAATAAAAGATGTTAGCAATGCACCCCAAATGTATCAGGTTTTAAAGATGTATATGGTCGAATTCTCTTTTATGCATGATTAAATTCAAATCACTAATTTGATTATTATAAATACTTTTTGTATTTTTGTTGAAAATATTTAATTATGTATTTACCAACAAATTTAAAAACTCTTC
>CAYNKH010000151.1:0-6934 GCA_964397745.1 uncultured Bacteroidales bacterium
CGAATACAAGATATGGAACCAATTATTGTAAAATCGAAAAAGAAATGGACAGGAGAGGATGTTTTTGAAGAATTAGAGAAAAGCAAAGCATTGCTAGGCAAAGTTTTATATGCAACAACTGATGGAAGTTCTCTGTTAAAGAAAGCGTTGCGATTATCTGAAATAAATCACACATATGATGTTACTCATGCAATAGCAGTCATGTTGGAAAAACTGTATAAGAAAGGTGCTAATTTTATAGAACTTACTAAACTGATGGGAGAAATGTGACTAAAGCTTTGTTGTAGTAAACATGCTCACATTATACCACCAAACCAAAGATCCAAATCAAGATTTATAAATATTGATATTCTAACAGATTGGGGTATGAAGGTTTTAGTGGCATTAGAAAAAGACAATTTAATCAAGGAGGAAAAAAAATATTGCAATGGGTCGGCAATAAAAAATCTTTTATTGAAGAGATGAGTCAAATAATTGCGATAATTGAAGAGCTGTTTATATTGTTGAAAAACAATGGGTTAAGCAATAACACTAGAATAAAATGTTCTCGAATATTAAAAAAATGTAAAAAGACACAGGGACAAAACTATTTTAAATGCTTGTTTACCGAATATTTAAATACAAATTCAGCTTTGATAGGAAAGCAGTTAAAAACGCTTGTGTGTACGGCAGATATTGTTGAAACAACATTCGGAAAATACAAAAATGAGTTAAGTAAAAATACCATGAATGGAATAACCGATTTAACTCTAATAATACCAGCTCTCACGTCAAATTTATTAGATGATGAAATAAAAAAAGGAATCGATTCCTGTACATTTAAGATGCTTAAAGAATGGAAAATTGAAAATTTATGTGATTCATTATCTGTAAAAAGAAAAATAGTTCTAAATTGATATATGGGGGGAAAACATTATTGATTATTTATAGATTTACGACACCCCACCCTGCACTCCCTGAACCAATGTTTACAGATCCATAGTAGTAGTATGTTGTTTGTACAATATTACGACAAATGAATTGAATAAAGTCAATATTGCCATCACTATTACTATCAAAGTCAGCAATAGTATTATGGGAGTTTATTGTATTTAGCCCGCCGTTACTATTTATTTCGTCAAGGCTTTATTCATTAGAGTAGTTGATGAGAAACTGGCACCTGGACTATTAGGTGTAATAGTTGACTGTTTTATATTTACAATCATATGGTCTCCGAGTACTATTAAACTTCCAAAAGATGATTCGTCATATAATTTAGTCATTATTCCAGTTGAACCTGATGGGTTATAATCCGAATCAATAAAATCATCAAGAAATCCTAGTATTGCTTGATTATTAACTCCTTCAATGGTCGCGGCAGGCCAAACATCGTTAGGGTAAGTACATGGGTCTAAACTAGGTGTTTGGTCATAAATAATATTGATGTAAATACAAAGTCCCCTAAGAGTTCCATTTGGTGCAACTGCTGGGGTATATCCTAAGTCAGTGAGTTGAACCAAGTGCCCAACCCAGCTTTGATAAATTGTCTTTCCTAGAAAACTGCTACTGTCAGCATCATAATTGCTTTGCCATTCCAATTGAGAAAAAAGATTTGACTGCAAAAAAGTAAGTAAAAACAAACATATAATTATTCTTTTTAATCTCATAATTTAATAAGTTTTAATGGTTGATAACCTGTATTATTGCTAAAATTTAAAATATAAATACCACTTTCAAAATTTTTCAATGAAACCTCAAAAGAGAGTTCCTTATTTATCTCAGTTGAAAATAATGTTTTACCATGGATATTATATATTGATATGTTACCAGTAAAACTATCTGGACAGAGAATGCTATATGAACTATAATTTGAATTAGGATAACAAGAACATTCCATTTTAGGAAATGTTTTTATTGCTTCATTAATCCCGGCTTCCCCTACTACCCAAAATAGTGTGGAATCACATGTATTAAACTCTGTATTGGTAAAAGCTAAAGTATCGTCTTTATATGAACAAACTAAATAGGTATTACTAGGATAGATTAAACCGTAAAGCATACTATAGTTAGGTCCAATACCTTCAATAAATCTCAGAGGGATTGACTCTACTGGTGATGTGTAATATGCCATTAAATGATTATTTGTATGACAGTTTAGTTCGATATTTTTACCATATTCATTGTAAAAAACATTTTGAACCAAAGCGTATCCTTGATTATCAGGTGAAGCATAAGCTAAGTCGATAAAGTTTGATTGACTTAAGTACATAGTATCACCAATATTCAAAGACATATCCATGAATAACACTTCATCTTCAGATAAACTGGTTCGTCTCCATACTTTTCCAGTAACAGTATCTTCACGAATTAAATAGTACTGAATTTGATGATACAAATATCCATCATCTTCAATAATTCCTAAAGATGAATGCTCATTTACTTCACTACCATCAGAAATCGTTTCAAATATTGAATACTTTGTTGAATTATCTCCAAATAGTGATTTAAATTGACAGAAACTTGATAAAGAGCCAATTACAAGTAATAATGATAATAGAATAATTTTCTGATTCATGATTTTAAGTTTTTTATGCGATTACCTAAACAACTACACTTAACAACATGTAAATATACAAAACAATTATACAAAATGCAAATAAGTTATATTGCCCCCCTAAATTTATATTTCAATAGCTGTTTGTTATACCTACGGGGTTGTGTTTGGTTTATGTTTAATTTTTGTAAGAAAAAGGAACACTCAAATATAAAAGACTATTGCTATTTCTATATCTAAACCTGAGTTCGATATAAAACTGATAAAATCTAAAAGTACAAAATGGTATCATCATAAATCCGCTAGGGTCAGTTGTTCTGAAATTAGCAAGAGTAATTTAACAAATATTGAGTTTGCAAACAAATTTGGAATTTCAGAACCATCGGTTAGTAAATGAAAAAATAGAGGGGATATAGAGGGGATTTTGAAGACAAAAGTTCAAGGCCACATATAATTCATTATGCTTTTGAATATCTTTAAAAAAAAAGAACTTAATGTAAAACTCCTTTTTAGCAATTACCAAACAATAAAATCTTATTTACTTTGTAAAAAAATACAATTTGAATTGTCGTAAATGCGGAGCTTGTTGCATTGCTCCATCTATATCAAGTTTTATTTCTGGTATGCCTTTGGGTAAACCTACTGGTGTTAGATGTATAAATCTTGACAACAATAGTAAATGTATGATATTTGAGTCATCAGAAAGACCTCAAGTTTGTGTGGATTATAAACCGGATAAAGATTATTGCGGCAATAATTTTGAGGAAGCCATCGAAATATTATCGGCTATTGAAAAAAGCATTTAATGATCCTCACTATTCCATATTTCCCAAGCTTTATCGGCTTGCTCATACAACATTGTAAGTCCGTTTACTGTTTTTGCACCATTCTTACGACAATGTTCCAAGAACATTGTTTCAGCAGGATTATACACTAAATCAATACAGATATGCTCCTCTGAAATAAATTGATATGGTATTTTAGGTGCATCCTCGATGTTCGGAAACATACCAACTGGACTTGCATTAATAATAAGTTTATATTCATCAAAAATCGACTTACTTAACTTTTTATATGCGATTTGCTTTAAGTTTGAGGGGTTTCGCGAAACATTTTTTGTATCTACTCCTCGTTTACTTAAAACATAAGCAAGAGTTTTCCCTGATCCACCGCTGCCCAATATCAATGCTTTTGTTTCGGGTGCAATATCCAACTGGTCAAATGTTTTGTCAATGCCTGCCACATCAGTATTAAAGCCTTTAAGCCTATAATCTTTGCCGTTACGAAAGATTTTAACCGTATTGACAGTCCCCAATTTCAAAATTGTTTGATCCATATCATCCAAAAAAGGGATTATAAGTTCTTTATATGGAGTAGTAACATTAAGCCCTACAAGGTTTGGATGACTCACAATAATATTTTTGATTTTCGATATTTCAGAAATTGAAAACAATTTATATCTGGCATCAGTAATACCTTCTTTTTTAAATTTTTCGGCAAAATATTTATGCGAAAAAGCATGTTCTAGTGGGTATCCAATTAAACCAAAATCTCTCATATTATTCTTCCTCAATTTTAATTTTTCCGGCATATTTTTCCATCAGCCAAATTGATGTAATTCCAAAAACAATTACAGCTACTGCAACAAAGAACTCTGAGTTTATTTCAGGTAAGAACCAATCATAACCTATTAGTTTTGTTTTATCTCCAAACTGAGCTGTCAATTGATTTTTCCAAGGCCACAATATCATAACCGACCCAAGCACAAAACCAGTAAGAAGTCCGATTGTCTGATTTCGGTATTTTTTGAAAACCCAAGATAACAAATGCGAAAAACCTAATATCCCAATAACAGCACCAATTACTACTGGTAACAAAATTGAGATGTCAAACTTAGTAACTGCCTCAATCATTACAAGTTGGTAATTCCCAAGTAATATCAAAACAAATGATCCGCTAAGTCCAGGTAATATCATACTACATGCCGCAACAACTCCACATAAAACAAGATATATCACAGCATCATTTTCGCTTGCTGGATTTAAAACCGATATCATAACAGCGACAGTTGTACCAAGTACAAAAGACATAATTGTTGCAATATTCCATTTTGAAATCTGCTTGCCTACAAAATAAACCGATGCTAAGACTAATCCAAAAAAGAAAGCCCAAATATACACAGGATAAAACTCAAACATATACTCGAAAACTTTAGCGACACTGATTATCGCTACTCCAACACCAAGAAATAAAGAAACAAGAAACCAAAAATCTATATACCTAAGCAATTCCTTTATCTGAAATTTAAAAAGCATTTTTAAGGCGGTGATATTCAACGACTTAATGGCATCTATTAGTCTTTCGAAGATTCCTGTAATTAAAGCGATAGTACCACCCGATACTCCAGGTACGACGTTTGCTGCTCCCATTCCCATACCTTTAAAAAACACAACTACTGCTTCTTTTATATTCATGTTGTTTTTTTTGCGAAAATAGACAAATAAAACTTTATGTGAAATTATAAAGTGATTATTTATGCACTTCATATTTTCAAACATAGTATTTAGTGTTTGTCCATAATGTCCGATAGCTGCGTTATTCTCGCATAGACATGGCTGTTGCAAAAAAGAGAATACACAGTATTTGGTTTTTTTTTCAAAGAATACATATAAATAAATATCTTTGTACAGATTATTTAAACACGATTATGATTGACTTTAAAGCTTTAGGCAAACAATTAAAAGGCGATTTATATACCGATAATATTCACAAAGTACTTTATTCGACAGATGCATCGGCCTATAAAGAAACTCCTGCTGCAATTTGTATTCCTTCCGAAATTGATGATGTTTTAAAAATCATAAAGTTTGCAAAATCAAACAAATTAAGCATAATACCCCGAGCTGCTGGCACGTCATTAGCTGGGCAAGTTGTTGGAAACGGAATTGTTGTTGATATATCAAAAAACTTTACGAAAATAATTGAAATAAATGCTGAAGAAAAATGGGCGAGAGTTGAACCAGGCGTTGTTCTTGACGAGCTTAATAAAGAATTAGCACAATACGATTTATTTTTCGGTCCTGAAACATCAACATCAAATAGGTGCAATATGGCAGGAATGGTCGGAAATAATTCTTGCGGTGCACATTCACTAATTTATGGAAGTACTCGTGACCATCTTTTGGAGTTAAATTGTATTTTATCTGATGGTTCTGAAGTCGTATTTGGAGAGCTTACAAAAAAAGAATTTGAAGAAAAATGCCAACAAAATGATTTAGAGGGAAGCATCTATAAACATATTAATAATCTTTTGTCTGATAAAGATTTTGCAAAAGAAATCCACGAAGAATTTCCTCACCCCGAGATCGAACGCCGAAACACAGGATATGCTCTAGATTTGCTTTTAAATAACGAAATTTTTGGAGACTCGAATACGAAGTTTAATTTTTGTAAACTACTTGCTGGTTCAGAAGGTACTTTGGCTTTTACAACCGCTATCAAATTAAATCTTGTTAAAAAACCGCCACAAACAAAAGCACTGATGTGTATTCATACATCCAGTTTAAAGGAGGTTTTTAAAGCAAACCTTATCGCATTAAAACACTCGCCTGTCTCGGTTGAGTTGATGGATAAAAAAGTCTTAGATTTGACAAAAGAGAATATTACGCAAAACAGAAATCGTTTTTTTATTGAGGGCGATCCTCAGGCTATTTTAATTGTGGAATGGTTTGCCGAGAATATGGAAATCATTTACCAACACGCTAAAGAACTTGAGAAAGAGCTTAGAGAAAATGCTTATGGATATTCTTATCCGTTAGTGTTAGGGGCTGATATTCCAAAAGTTTGGGAGCTTCGCAAAGCCGGTCTTGGTGTTTTATCAAATATGCCTGGAGATGCAAAACCTGTTCCTGTAGTAGAAGACACTGCCGTAAGACCAGAAGATTTGCCTGACTACATGACTGATTTTGAGCAGCTTATGATAAGCCACAATTTGGAATGTGTTTATTATGCACATATTGGTTCCGGCGAATTGCATCTAAGACCTATTCTTAATCTTAAAAATGCTGAGCACGTAAAATTATTTCATACTATTGCTTTGGAAACTGCCAAACTCGTAAAAAAATACAGAGGCTCACTCAGTGGAGAGCATGGAGATGGACGTTTAAGAGGCGAATTTATACCGCTTATGATAGGCGAAATAATTTATAAAAAATTTGAGGAACTTAAAAAAGTATGGGATCCAGACAATGTTTTTAATGCACGAAAAATAACAAATACGCCAAAAATGAATACCGGTCTTAGATACAAACCGGGACAAATAACAAAAGAATTTGGTACTGTTTTTAATTTTGATAAAACTGGCGGATTTCTGCGAACAGCCGAAAAGTGTAACGGTTCTGG
>CAYNKH010000152.1:0-6919 GCA_964397745.1 uncultured Bacteroidales bacterium
CAGTGATACAGTGATACAGTGATACAGTGATACAGTGATACAGTGATACAGTGATGCAGGATTACATTAGAAATAAATTTTCGCAAATATGAACTTAATACTATAAATATGATTGCTACAAAATTTGAGGAGTTAGAAATTTGGAAAAAAGCCCGCGAAATTGTTAAAAACATTCACGAAGATTTTTCTGATGTAAAGGATTTTGAATTTCGAAACCAGATTTATTCAGCAGGCTATTCTATAATGAACAATATAAGTGAAGGCTTTGCTCGTGAATCAAAAAAGGATTTTTGCCGTTTTCTCGATTATTCTAAAGCATCTTCTTGGGAGGTTAAAAACATGTATTATATCGCCGAAGATGTTAAATATATTGATTCTAAAAAAGCTCAATTGAGAAGAGATGACTGTGAATACGAAAAAAACAGTATCGCCAAATTTATGCAATATTTAAAAAAGTAGTGATTCTGTGATCCAGTGAGGCAGTGATACAGAATCACAGAATCACAGAAAAAAAAACTAAAAAATAAAAAAAATGATAGCATTTCAATTAGCATACAAAAACCTCATGGGAGCTGGTTTACGAACTTGGCTCAATGCAGGAGTACTTTCATTTGCCTTTGTTGTTATAATTTTCTACAACGGCTTAATTGACGGCTGGAACCAACAAGCAAGCATTGATGGAGTAAACTGGGAATACGGTAACGGGCATTTGTTAAACAACGATTATGACGCTTTTGATTCCTTCTCAATAGAGGATGGACACGGCATTTTAGATAAAGACCAACAGGAGAATTTGACTCCGATACTTATTAATCAAGCAACTATTTATCCACAAGGAAGAATGATGTCGGCACAACTAAAAGGAATTGATGCGAAGCAAACAGTTGTAAAAATACCAACTCAATTGCTATTATCAAGTGAGGCTGAAATACCTGCTGTTATTGGCAAACGAATGGCATCGTCAACAAATTTAAAAGTTGGAGATGATCTATTAGTTCGTTGGAGAGATAAAAACGGAACTTACGATGCTGCTAGTATATCAATTGTTGGTATTTTCGACACTAATGTTCCTACTGTTGATGGTGGGCAAATTTGGATACCCATCGAGAAATTATGGGATATGACAGGATTAGATCAACATGCAACAATGTTTATTGCAAACGACAAATATATTAATACCGATGTGTCTGGATGGAGATTTGAGAGTAAGGAATACTTACTTAAAGAATTAACCAAGCTTATAAACATGAAAAAAACAAGTGGGTCAATCATTTACATTTTATTACTGGCAATTGGCTTGCTCGCAATTTTCGACACTCAGGTATTGTCAGTTTTCAGACGACAAAAAGAAATTGGAACATACATAGCTCTTGGCATGACTCGTTCTCAGGTTGTTCGTTTGTTTACTGCCGAAGGAAGCATGTATAGTATTTTTGCCGCAATACTTGGTGGTATTTATGGCATTCCAATTCTTTGGTATTTAGCTCATAATGGAATCGGGTTTCCTGTTTCAGGTGATACAGTTGGGGTTATTATGTCCGAACGCATGTATCCAATATATGGCTTAGGTTTAATTATTGGAAGCGTTTTGATAGTAGTGATTTCAGCTACTATTGTAAGCTTTTTGCCTGCTCGAAAAATTGCAAAAATGAATCCAGTTGAAGCACTAAAAGGAAAAATATCATGATAAAATTTATATTTAAAGCAATACTGAGAGACAAAAACAGAAGTCTCCTACCAGTCATAATCATCTCAATAGGTGTATTTTTAACAATATTCCTAAGCGGTTTTATAAGCGGAGTTATGACAGATGTTATCGATCAAACCGCACGTTTTCAAACAGGGCATGTAAAAGTTATGAGTAAGGCTTATGCCGAAAATGAAGATCAAATACCAAACGACTTAGCTTTGCTTAAAGCCGATAGTCTTACCCAAGCATTAGAGGCAGAGTTTCCTGATTACACCTGGGTACAGCGTATCCGATTCGGAGGACTTGTTGATGCCCCAGATAATGCTGGCGGCTCAAAAGGACAGGGACCATCAGCGGGTTTAGCAATTGACTTTTTTTCAGGGAACAGTGGAGAAGTAGAGCGATTAAACATTGAAAACTCTTTAATTAAAGGTAATCTGCCACAAAAAAGTAAAGAAATCTTAATCGGATTCGTGTTTGCAGACAAATTAAAACTACAAATTGGCGATACAATTACATTTATGGGTGCTACGATGTATGGTAGCCTTGCATTTGAGAGTTTTACTATTAGCGGAATTGTCAATTTTGGTGTCGAAGCTATGGATAGAGGAACAATTATTGTTGATATTTCTGATGCTCGGCGTATGTTAGATATGGACGATGCAAGTGGTGAAATACTGGGTTTCTCAAAAAAAGGAATTTACAATAATGAGAACGCAAATTTAATTCAGAACACTTTTAATGCTCACTATGCTCAAAACACTGATGAATATGCTCCTGTAATGATAAAACTTAAAGAGCAAAACAATATGGCAAGCCTTCTCGACTACATAGATTCATTCTCTGCTATGTTTGTGATTATTTTTGTTCTCATCATGTCTGTAGTATTATGGAATACTGGTTTAATTGGGGGCTTACGCCGCTATCAAGAATTTGGAATACGTTTGGCCTTGGGCGAACACAAAAGCCATATTTACAAAACCTTACTTATAGAAGCTGTGCTGATAGGCACAATAGGGTCTATTGTTGGAACCATATTGGGAGTTACAGCCACATGGCTGATGCAAGTTTACGGAATTGATATTAGCGGCATGGTAACAGGTGGAACCATGATGATGCCTACAATTATGCGTGCAAAATTCACACCTGACCTACTATATATCGGTTTTATTCCTGGTCTGGTTGCTATGGTATTAGGAAATATGATTTCTGGAATTGGAATATATAAACGTGAAACCGCAACATTATTTAAAGAATTAGAAGTTTAATTAAAAAATAACAATATGAAAAAAACATTAATAGCAATTTTAACACCTGTCCTATTTACATCAATGGTTAATTTTCCTGATGCAGGAGAAATAATAAAAAAAGTAGATGAGAACATGACTGCGAAAACACAAGTTATTGAATCTAAAATGATAATTTATGGAAAAAGAAACACCCGTGAAGTAGAATCAAAAGGATATTCAGAGGGAAATACAAAATCTTTTACAGAATATTTGGCACCGGAAAGAGAAAAAGGCACAAAAATGCTAAAGTTAGAAGATAAATTATGGATTTACTCACCAGAAACCGACCGTACCATTCAACTATCGGGGCACATGCTTAAACAATCGGTAATGGGTTCAGATTTATCATACGAAGACATGATGGAAACACGCAAACTTACCGAAATGTATGACGCTAAAGTAATGGGTGAAGAGGTAATTGATGGGCGAGAAACATGGATATTAGAACTAAATGCGAAAGTTGAAGATGTATCTTACGATAAACGCAAAATTTGGGTTGACCAAGAAAGATATGTTCCCCTAAAAGAAGAATTATTTGCAAAAAGTGGACAGTTACTAAAGAAAACTGTATTGAGCGAAGTAAAAAAAATCGGTAATCGCTGGTATCCGATGGCAATAAATTACAAAGATATGCTCAAAGATGGAAAAGGAACTGATTTTATCCTATTAAGCATAAAATTTGATGAGAAAATTCCAGATTATATATTTAGTAAGGCTGCATTAAAGAAATAATTTTGCTTGGAAAAAAAGCATTCTATTATGACAAATATTTAGCGATTAAAACATACATAAGAAAATACTTATATGCAGAGCTTCAAAATATTGAACATTTTGCAAAAAGCCAAGAGTCTATTAACAATGCATAACCAACTTACGTCTATAGTTTTTTTCTTCGAACTAATCATTTTCAGACAATAATTTTGTTGAACTTACTTCATACGCTATCCATGAACACAAAAGGTTAATGCTTTCGAAACCATCAAATAAGCAATTACAAATGACAGCTAAGCGATTCTAAACCACCAGACATTGGGATAAATACGAGTGAGCGAGTAAAATAATAAAAAATAATAATGCTAAAGCAAATAGGATATAGGAAAGTAGTTTTATAGTTGGCTAAAGCCAACGGAAATGATTAAAATAATCTATTGTATTGCAATATAATCAAATAAAAAAACGTCCGCTGTATAGCGGACGTTTTTTATTTTTAAGCTTATGTTTTCCTATTCAATCACTAGTTTTTCAACATAAGTTTGTTTAGTAGTAACAATTTTCACGTAATAAACACCAGGAGTAAGATCAACTGAAACTTCCTCTACAGTGTTACCATTGGTTGAAATTTCGCGAAGAACAATAATGCTTCCTTTAGTGTCGTAAACTTGATATGTTACATCTCCTTCGATATCATTGAAGTTAATCGTAAACTCACCCTTGTTTGGATTTGGATAAATTCCGATTCCTTCAGCAGTAATGTCTGTAACACTAATGTCAATGTCAAGAATTACGTTAAACTCACATGAATTATCACAACCTGTTGTTAGGTCGGTGTAATTGTAAGTAATAACATAAGTGCCATTGTCTAATCCATTAGGATCAAATGTTTCGCCTACAACACCTGTTCCTGAGAATGTTCCGCCAGTAGGAGTATGACCTGTAAATGTTACAGGTGTATTTACTGCAACGTTCATTGTTTCAGGACAAGTAAGTGTTGGAAGTGCAATAACAGTAACAGTAGCACCTATTTCTAGAGGTGTTACAGGATCTGATTGACTAACACCAACAGGTAATTCGAATGTTCCTGTAGCGTTATAATCACCTAGAGTATTTGCATCATAAGCGTCAATTGTCCAAGCAAGATCAACAAGATACTCGTTAGACTCTGTATCCGAAATTGTCATTTGAGGAGCAAGAGCTGCTATCGCAGTTGCTTGGTCATCACCAGCACAAACGTTTACGTCAATAACGTCAGAGTTGATGTCGATTTGATCGATTGCTGGTAATTCATAAATTGTAAAGTTGTCAACATAAATATATGCATCTCCATTACCATAATTACTTGTACCAAGCAAAGCAATTTTTACATTTGATCCAGTACTAATATATGATGATAAATCGGAAGTGACAGTAATCCAGTTTGCCTGACCTGTTAATCCTGTTTGTAAAGTATTTGGATATGTAGCACCACCATCTGTTGAAAGGAGTACTGTAAAATTACCACCTGTAGGATTTTTATAATCAAATTCTAAAATAGGTGCTGTTAAACCTGTAATATCAAATGTTTGACTTGATAGTGCAGATTGGTTTCCATTACTATTAACATAAGAATTAAATCTAGCACAATTTCCTGAAACACCAGATGAATTAGTCCCCCAACCATAAGATGAACTTGGTGTTCTAACTTCTTCCCAACATACTGGAGGTACTCCGTCTTCAAATTCTTCTAGATATGGGAAAGTTGTAACTATACCACATTCAGTAGTAAACTCTTCTTGAGCAGACCAGTCTGATCCACAAGCAGATTTTACATACCAGTAATAAGTAGTATTGCTTTCTAATCCTGTTGCGTTATATGTTCCTACTGTACCTGTTACATCTACGTTGTCTGCGATATCACCTGTTTGAGTATCAGGATCTGTTAGTGGAGTTGAAGATATTTCAATTACCCAAGCCTCCATTCCTAATTCAGTCCAAGATAGAGTCGCAGAATTTGCTTCTATATTACTTGTAGTCAAACCTGTTGGAATAGGACATGAGCTAGGAGTAGTAAACATATACTCTACCCAATCAGAGCCACAATCAGCCTGAATATAAACATAATAATCTGTTTCAGCAGTTAAACCACTTACGATAGAGTATTCAGGAGTAGGTGAAACTGGATTGTTTGCAATAATATCACCATCTGTTGTAGAAGGATCTGCTATAGCAGTAGCTTCGTTAACTTTAATATTCCAAGCAGTTTCAAAACCACCAGCAGTCCACTGTAAATCAGTAGAAGTTGCTGTTAGATTGATAGTCTCAATTGTAGTAGGTGCTGGGCACATCGCTTCAATTGTAAGATCGTATTCAGTAATACAATCTGGTGTTGGCCATATATCAACCATTACATAATACGTACCAGTATTTAGAGCATGTGTTATTACTCTATCTGAAGTGCCACTATTAGTTACAGAAGTGATTATATTTCCTACGTCAGGACAAGCATCAAAAAGGAAAAGTCCTGTCCAAGAAGTTGTAGTTGTCATTGTCAATTTAACAACAGTACTGCTTGTAACATCTAATCTGTAAATAGCATCTTCACCTCCTGTGTAATTTTGACCAACTAACTGATAAATATTACCTAATCCACAATTAGTTTGTGAAAGGTCTTCATAAGGAAGTGCTGTAGGAATATCAACAACAAAAGGATTTGAGCAATTTGCACCTAAAGGAGCAGTGGCTAGAGTAACTGTTACAGTATAATCTTTAGT
This sequence comes from uncultured Bacteroidales bacterium, assembly GCA_964397745.1. Classification (GTDB taxonomy): domain Bacteria; phylum Bacteroidota; class Bacteroidia; order Bacteroidales; family ML635J-15; genus Bact-19. The sequence goes on from CAYNKH010000152.1 coordinate 6,447, forward strand.
AGAAGCGTCTTCAGCTGTAACTGTATATGTTACAGGAGTAGTGAAATCTTGCTGTACACCCGATAAAGGACTAATTGTAGCAAGATCAGAAACTATAATTGTAGGTGTTAAAGCTGTAATATCAGTTAACCAATCAACTTCAACCTCAACAGTATTTAAAGTATTATCAATTGTAGCGGGTCCTGTTTGTGTAGGTAGTGTAAAAGTTAAGATGTCTTTTTGATCGCTTAACTCAGTAGCTTGCGTAACATAAACGTTCCAAGTTTGATCAATATTTGATTCGGAAGTTACAGTATAAACAAACGGAGAAGTTGTAAAATCTTGTTCAATACCTGATATAGGATTGATTGTTGCGTAATCAGAAATTGTAATAGTAGGTGTTAAAGCATCTAATGATGCAAGGCTTGATACTTCAATATCAACTTGACCAGCTGATATTGTTGCTGGACCAGTTTGCTCAGGAAACGAGAATG
>CAYNKH010000153.1:0-6913 GCA_964397745.1 uncultured Bacteroidales bacterium
TTGTATGTTTGCAATGTGGTTATTAAATTGTCCGATTTATAGGGGGTTAAACCAAGATAAAAGTTGTTAAATCTGAAATTCTTTGTTGTAAGGGGTTGTTGTTATTATAAAGAGTTAATAAATTCTTTTCGGTATCGTCGTTAATAATAGTGCGATATTCAGAGCCGTTCAATATTAAGATAATACTATCTGATGTTGTATCGCTTAATTTTTCATATGTTATTTTGTTGTAAAATCTAGAGTGTTGATATTCAATAACATTGTCTTTTTTGTTGAATGTTAGGTTTGTATAAAATGGACTCTCAGCTTTAACTAATACATTATTATTTTCGGTTATTATCTTTACTGTACCATAATAATAACTCCTTGTGATATATAATCCTATTGTTGAAAAAAATATTATAAAGCAAATGACAAACAATAACAATTTACCAATTGTCGAATTGAATATATTGTTTAATTTGTTTACAATTCCTTTTATTGAGGTAATTTCATATCTCATTTTTGTCTTTCATTTCATATCTAAAATTGTAATTGAAATTCACATATACTGATTTGTTATTTGGCTCTTTTGTTTCCATAAGCATATCTATACTCTGATAACTTTGTAAAATATTGCCATCTTGGATGATGTGGATATCAAAACTGTAAACGTTTTCGTTTAATGAATTTTTTGGGATAATAATTTTCAAACATTTTTCTGCTGTTTTAATAGACTGTGGAATGTTGAATTCTTGTGCACCAATACTTTTGCCTAGACCATCGTTTAGAGTTAAAGTAAGCGAAACTGGGGTGTCAGATTTATAACAAAAATAAATTTGTATTTCTATATCTTTTTCAATTAATATATTATTATTATTATTATTAGAATTGGTTATGGAGAATCGATTAACTTCAAATTTAAATTGATTATTCTTATTGTTATAATTCTTTAGCAGAGCTTTTAATACGTTATTATAAGTATTAGGTTTATACTTACTAATATTAAGTAGTTTGTTGTATTCAAATATTGCTTCAGCTGGTTTGCTGAAAATAAGTTGATGCCCGTTAGAAATAGCTAAAATCTTGTTGCATAAATGAAATATTGATTTAGGATTATGTGTAACAAGCCCAATAGTTTTCTTTCTTTCTTTTAATTTTTCGATCTCCTTTAATGCTTTGTCTTGAAATTCAGCATCGCCCACACTCAATATCTCATCAAACAAATAGATGTCAGCTTCAATATTTATAATAATCGAAAAGGCTAATCTCATATACATACCAGATGAATAGTGTTTTACTTCAGTATTAATGAAATCTGTAAAGCCAAACATTTCGATTATTTTATCGAGTTTAGAAACGATTTGTTTTTTTGTTAGTCCATAAAGTTTCCCTGATAAAAAAATATTTTCGCATCCCGATAATTCAGGCTGAAAGCCAATTCCAATTTCTAGTATAGACGCAACTTTACCAAAAACCTCAACGCTTCCTCTTGAGGGTGGAGTAACTTCAGCTAATACTTTTAACAATGTGCTTTTTCCTGCGCCATTAGGACCGATAATTCCGATTACTTCTCCTTTATTTATTTCAAGATTTATATCTTTAAGAGCATAAAAAGGCTGTCCTCCTTTATTTCCTTTAAGTTTGGACCAGAAACTTTTGTGTGAAGAATCTTTTTTGTAGTATTCTTTGCATAAGTCTTTGATTATTATGGCTTTGGTATTTGTCATAATAAGTCGGTAATTTGTTTTTCAATTCGTTTATAAACAATAATCGCAGATACAAATAATACAGTAATTATTGCAAACCCAATTAAATATCCGTTTTCGGGCAAAGCACTGCCAAATAAAATAGCTCTGAAATATTCTATAATACCAGCAACTGGATTTAAATATAAAATAAATCTAAAATTGTCGGGAACTATAGTACCAGGATAAAAAACTGGAGTAACAAAAATCAAAAAATTAGTAACTTGAATTATTATCTGACTTAAATCCCTGATATATAGTGATAAAATGCTTGTCCATAAGCCAAGAGCCAGACCGCAAATAATTAGCACAATAACAACTAATGGTATTGCTAACCATGAAATTGAAAAGCTGACTCCAAAAGATAGAAATATTACTATGAATACCAAAAATCCGCTTCCAAAATCTATTAATCCAGGCAGAACTTTGGCAAGTGTAAGATTAATGCGAGGGAAATAAAGTTTATTTATAAGATGCTCCGAATTTGTTAAAGCTCCGCTACTGTTTCCAACAAGGTATGAGAAATATTGCCAAACGATAATGCCAGGTAATGCAAAAACAGGATACGGTATATCGCCAGTGTCAATTTTAATTGCAATCCCGAATATAAGCCAATAAACAGCGAGCCCAATAAGAGTTTGAATCACACTTAGAAATAATCCGGTGAAAGTACGGGCATATTTATTCTTTATTTCGCCAATAGCGAGTGAATGTGAAAAGTAACGATAATCCCAAATGAGCTTCAGATAGGAGTGAAGACTCATTTTGTTTTTCGGGCTTATCAGTTTGTGTTCCATAATTTATTTAAGTTTGTTTTTATACCAATCAAGATAGTTTTTTATTCCGTTACGAATATCTGTCTTGGGATTCAACCCTAATATTGTTTTTGCTTTATTATTATCTGCCCAAGTTATGTCAGATTCGCCTTTTATAGAATCTACAAATTCGATATTAATTTTCCCCTTGGTTTCTTCTTCAAATATCGAAAGAATTTCGGTGAGTTTTATTGGATTTCCGTTGCCGAGATTAAATGTTTCAAATTTTGCCTCTTTATAATCAATAGCTTTCATTATGCCAGAAATAATATCATCAACATAAGTATAATCACGGGATGTGCTGCCATCTCCGAATATTTTTATTTTTTCATTTTTGTAAATGCTTGCAGCAATTTTATTCATGACTAAATCAGGACGTAATCCTGGTCCATAAACCGAAAAGAAACGGAGAGAAATAAAATTCAAATCATATTTGTTCGAAAATTCTTTACCTGTCTTTTCTGAAAATAGTTTTGTTTGTGCATAAGGGCTAATTGGTTGTAAATCTTTATAATCTTCATTAAATGGAGCAGGAGCGTTGCCATAAATACTTGATGAAGATGCAAATACAAACTGTTTTATGTTTTTCTTTACCGCTAATTCGAGGATGTTTTTTGTCCCGACCACATTGCTTTCTTGGTATCCCACAGGGTGTTTAAGCGAATATCTAACGCCAGCCTTTGCTGCTAAATGTATTATTGCATCAAAATTACCATGCAGTTGGTCTGTAATAAAGTCTATTTCTTTAATATCTGATTCTATAAGTGAGAAATTGCTGGATGCAAGAGCATTAATAAGATTATTATGCTTTATTGACGGCTCATAATAATCATCAAAACTGTCAATACAGACAACGTCGTGTTTGTTTTTCAGAAGATAATCACATAAATTACTTCCAATAAAACCTGCCCCTCCTGTAACTATTATTCTTTTGCTCACTTTAAAAAACTTAATGTAGCAAAACTAATAAAATTATTTTAATAAAGTAGGTATTATATGTGGTTTAATTGGCACTTGGTAGGATTGCAATTGGGCAATGTTTTATAATAGAAGTTTTTTCTGAATTCTTACCAAAGTTTTGAAAAGTCTGTTACAGTTTGCTCTTTTTTTATCCAGTATGTTTCTGTTTTTTTGTTGCTTATACTTTTGTTTTTTGCAAATAGTTTGTGTAGTAATGCAAAAGGGAATAAGAAAAAATAGAAAATAATTGACAATAATATTTTTGAAATTATAAAGCCTAAAACCTTCCCAATCCCTTGCCATAAAAACGAAATCCCATAAGCAATCGGGGGAATTAGTGCAGACGAAATTCCAAGAATACTTGCTATATAAAGATAAATGAAATCTTCGGTAATAATTCCAGCTATTATTAGTCCTGATACTATTATCAGGCAATCGGCTATATGTCTTTTTTTGTCTTTTATCATTTAAAATAAGGTGTAAACAAACGGTGCAACACTACTTGAGCCACCAAAAATAACTAAAAGACCTACTAAAAGCAAAATAATAATCATAGGTATAAGCCAAAACTTTTTACGTTCTTTTAAAAATCCCCAAATGTCTTTTAAAAATTCCATTTAATCTGGTTTAAAATTTTCGATAAACAACTTATTACTGATATTTTGATTTTCTTTAATAAAAACATAATTTTGTAAAACAAGAACATCCATTTCGGTTCTCATAAAACATCTGAAAGCATCGTCAGGGGTGCAAACTATAGGTTCGCCTCTAACGTTAAAACTGGTGTTTACAATTAGTCCTGTTCCTGTAAGTTCTTTAAATTTCGAAATCAGTTTATGGTAATCAGGATTTGTTTCTTTATGAACAGTTTGCAAACGTGCAGAATAATCACAATGTGTAATTGCAGGGACACTTGATCGTTGAGTATATAGTTTTGACATTACATCAAGACTTTCGTAATTTTTCGGCTGTTCATTTCTTAAGTTTTCTGCGACATCTGCAATATAGAGCATGTACGGAGAACTGACATCAATATTAAAATATTTTTGTTTGTCTTCGTTTAAAACCGAAGGTGCAAAAGGTCTGAATCCTTCACGGAATTTAATTTTAAGGTTGAGTTTTTTCTGCATTTCTGGATTACGAGCATCTGCCAAAATACTTCTGTTACCTAAAGCACGTGGTCCGAACTCCATTCTTCCACGGAACCAACCAGTTACTTTACCTTCGATAAGTTTTTGGGCAGTAAATTCAAATAAAGAATCTTTATCTTCGAAATATTCAGATGTTGCACCATATTTTCTAGCAACTTTCAGCACATCAGAATCGGAAAATTCAGGTCCAAGAAAAGCTCCTTTCATTTTATCAGTATCGCATGCAATGAGAGGATAGCCTTTGCTTAAATAAACAAAAGCCAAAGCTGCACCGAGAGATCCGCCGGCATCTCCAGCGGCTGGTTGTATGAAAATATTGTCAAATAATTTTTCTTTTAGAATTACTGAATTTGCCACACAATTTAAGGCAACTCCTCCAGCAATACACAGGTTTTTACTTTCTGTTAGTCTCTTTGCTTCCCTAACCATATTCAGTACTATTTCTTCAGTAATCTGCTGTATTGCTAATGCAAGGTTTGAGTGATGCTGCATAATATCATCTGAAGGATTACGCTTTTTTATTCCGAATAATGATTCCCATTTTTTTGTATGAATCATCTTTAAACCAGTGGCGAAAGCAAAATTTTTCATTTTAAGTTTTATGCTGCCATCTGGTTTTATTTCAACAAGATTATCCCGTATGAGTTTCTTGTAATACTCAACTTGTTCCGAACCACGATTACCATAAGGAGCCAATCCCATTAGTTTGTATTCCCCACTGTTTACCATAAATCCTAGGAAGTAAGTAAATGCAGAATATAGCAATCCTAATGAATTTGGATAATGCAGCTCTTGAAGTATTTCTATTTTATTGCCTTTTCCTGATGCGATGGATGCAGATGCCCATTCGCCCATTCCATCTATTGTTAAAATTGCTGCGGAATCAAATCCTGAAGGATAATATGCTGAGGCTGCATGAGATAGGTGATGTTCTGAAAAATATATTTTCAGTTTTTTCTTATCGTATTTGCCTATTTTTTTTAATTGAGAGTGTAGCTCATCTTTTATAAAAAGTTTTTCTTTTATCCAAATAGGGATTGATTTTACGAACGAAACTATGCCTTTTGGTGCAAAATGATAGTATGATTCCAATAATCTTTCGAATTTAAGGAATGGTTTTTCATAATATACTAAGGCAGTAATATCCGAAATTTCTAAGCCAGCTTCTTTGAGGCAATACTTTATCGCATTAAGCGGGAATGATTCATCTTGTTTTATTCTAGTAAATCTTTCTTCATGAGCAGCAGCAATAATCTCATCTTTATAAATAAGACAAGCAGCAGAATCGTGGTAATATGCCGAGACTCCAAGTGTGTACATTAATTAAATGCAATTTTAGTAATAAATTTGCAAGCGAGTTCTTGTTTGTTGCATTTTATTAGTTCGTTTAATTCTACTGTTTTAATTCTTCTCATGTTAATTTGATACAAAAATTGTATTTATTTATGTGCAAGATATTAACAATTAATTATTAATAACAACATTTTAGTATTTAATTTTGTATTATTGTTTTTAGAACTTAGCTAAAATTAACAAATTGTTTAATTTCTGAATATATTGTTCTTAATATTATTAAAAAAAGTATAGTAATAGCAAATAAAACCTTATGTTTTTGAAGAACAATCTGAAAATAAAAAGCAAATTTGTTGATAATAGTGTTAAAGAATTAGTAGATGCACAAGCAAAATTTCTCGATGGGAATAAACAAATAGATATAAAGTCTGCCTTAAAAGTTGGTTTAATTTTATTACTTGATGAACATCTGACATCGTAATTGATTGTTTATGAATAATTCAGGTTAAATTTAAAAGAGCCAAAATTTATTAGTCTTATAAAAAGACTTACTATCTTTGTAACATATAAAAAATAGTAGCTATGACAAGTCAAAAAACTAATAGACCCATAATACAGTTCAGCGATATAGTTGATGCCCAATCGGCATTAAAAAATGTTGTGAAATATACACCCCTTGAACGTAGTAAATCCTTTTCAGTCATGTCTGAGGCCGATGTTTATATGAAGTTAGAAAACTTTCAGTCCACAGGATCTTTTAAGGTAAGGGGTGCTTACTATAAAATTAAAAACCTCACCCCCGAGGAGGCTGCTAAAGGTGTACTTTGTGCTTCTGCTGGTAATCATGCACAAGGGGTTGCCTATGCTGCTTCGAGTTTGGGGGTAAAGAGCACGGTTTTTATGCCCGTATTTACTCCTCCGCTTAAGGTAATTGCTACGCGAGCTTATGGTGCCAAGGTAATTCTTA
>CAYNKH010000154.1:0-6911 GCA_964397745.1 uncultured Bacteroidales bacterium
TACACGTTCGTTAAAATCTACTTCTTTTAAGAAATTATAATTAATAATAAAGTTAAATAAGTTATCACTAGTCGCTATAAAATGATTCTTCACTTCTTCTAAATTTATCATCACTTCTTCTTCAACACTATTTTCTATATATTCATCCGAAATGTTATCAGCAATTAATCGTTTAAATATTTTTCTACCTCTATGGTTTTTTGCAACTCTTTTAATTGCATCAAATGCGTTTTCATTTTCTCTAAGATAATCTACTGATAAATTTAATGGTTCACTTATCCGTGGTTCAAAAATCACTTGATTTTTATTTGCGAGTACTAATTTGATGTTTGTTTCGGCCTCAATCGTAAAATGATCTTTTAAATATTTTAATTTCCTCAGTTTTTCGATAAATTTTCCTTGATGTTTTATTTGATTGAGATAATCAATTATCTGTTTTTCTATTTCAATCAGATTATGAGCACACTCCCCAAGTTGTAGTTTTAAGTCAATTATTATACGGTGTAATTCCTCATCCAAAGCATTCTTAAAAAAGGTTAGCTCTTCTTCATTAATTAGCGATAAAGTGTGCTTGATTAAATTAGTAATAATTATTCTTTTCTCATCAAGGTTTTCTAGTTTTAGCTGTTTATTCTTATAATTAGCTTCATTTTTAAAAGTATTCTCAATATTTCGTCTTAAATCTACCACACTTCTAAGTGTAATGATTCCCATTTTTCTGAGAGTTTTTTTGATGAATTTTAAGTAGCTATATTTTCTGTTTTCATTGTTTTCATTTAGAAAATAGTCTATGTTTTCTTTAATGTTTTTGATATTTTCATTAATATAGGATAGATTAATTTCCTCATTTACATCAAGAACCTGCTCAAAAAACTCAACAAATTGGTCGTCAATTTCTAAAAAACCTCCATTCTCTCTAATTACAGATCTCTGTACCAGAAAGTTTATTCGGTCTTCATCATTGTCAACTAATTCTAAGGCGTAGCTATACTTATAATTAAGAGATTTTCTTTTGCTAAACATTTCCGAAATAAGCTTTTCCTCTCTCTTCAGAGTAGATAGTAATTCCTTAATGTCATTAAAAGCAATCATTTTATTCTGGTTTGTAAGTTGGCTAAAATAACTCTTTTTTTTTAGTTTTGACTTTTGACTTGAAAAATAAATTCACGATTAGTAGGTTTAGCTTTTTTTTAGTCCCAATGATACCAATTAAATTTCCTTATTATTCCAAACATTTCAAAATAAGCTTAAACTTTCATCGGATTTCAGAACTGCTGACCGACCCTTGATTATCAGCTGCTTTCGCCTTTCTTGTTGTATTCAATTATTACCCTGTTTTTGCAGAAAAAAGCTTCTACTGTACAAATGACTTTGCCAATTTTTTCCGAGGGCTTACAATAATAACCTGAGTTCAATATAGTTTTTGTCTGTTTAGTTATTTACTGACGTTTACATTGCCTCCAATTTATTGGCAGAAATAGGATTTGATTTTTTTATCGGCAATATAAAGTCGAAATTCTACAACAAATTTAGGCTAATCTTTAAATCTGAGTTTATGCCAGACTCCTAGATAAAAAAGTTGGTCAAGACATGAAAAACCTAAATAATAAATATAAATTGAGTGAAATTGATGTAAGCTGAAGTGTACGGTGGAACTTCATATTCCACCATCTCATAATACGTTGGTAAGCCATATTCTTTTACAATTTTTGGTTTTGCGGCAGCTTATATTGTTAAAAAACTATTACCATTTTCACCAATTACAATTTTCTCATTTTCACAGGTTTCAACCAATGCAAAACCATTGTAAAAAGGTTCAATAGCATGATAACGCTCTGGGTAAACGGGAAAACCCAACTTTGTTATATGATGCCAACCTTTTTCATCTTTTGCAGTGGCAAAACCTTTATGAAAAACACCAAGATCAGTAAAGTATTTTCCATTTAAATCTGTTCCATCAAGTTTGATGTGCTTCCATCCTAATTTTGTTTTTACACAGCAAATATTATCATAATAATCTCCGGCATATTGGTACTTTTCATCATAAATAGCTTTTCCAAACAAATCAATATGAAAATACTTATTATCCTTATCGCGAACTGTACAAACAGATTGCTGATAATTTCCACACCAATTGTAGTTCTCTTTATAAACTCTTTTTCCTTTACAGTCTATATGATACCAATTATCATTTTCTATTACAGTAGATCTATTGAAATAATAGCCAAATGCTCTTGAATATCTATTAGCGTATATTGGCAATCCATTAATATCAATATGATACCAGCCTGTTTCGTCAGATACTGGAGCAAGTCCAGGAGAGTGAAACTTAAGTGCTTCTATAAAAGATTTGTCAAATAATATTTCTCCTTTATAAAGAAAATATCTACAAGTATCTGATAGTTTTATGTTTTCCCAGTTCATGATTTTGTAAATTTTAATATTGTTTGTAAATCATTTAATTTAGTATCAGCTTCAAATTCAAATCCAGCATCAAATAGAAGTTTTTTATAAGCATTTGAGGCTCTTTCAAAACTTTGACACATAACCTGCATATTTAAACTTAGCAATGACAAATCTACAGAATTATAATCTTTACAATTTTCAATTATATAAATTGTTCCATTTTCAGGTAATGCCTTATAACAGTTTTTCAAAATCATTAAGGATTTCTCATCATCCCAATCATGTAAAATTCTAGACAAAACCAATGCATCTGAAATTGCGGGTATATTTTCAAAAAAGTTTCCATATATTTTTGTAATGCCATCTACACAAGCGTTTTTAACTACATTTTCAAAATCAAACAAATAACAATCAATTTCTAAATTACGTGATTTAATATAGCTTATTAATGCTCCATAACCACCTCCAACATCTATAATTGCTTTATGTTTACTGAAATCAACATGATCGCAAATTTGTTTAAAGTCATCCCTTGCATATTCAAACATAGCTTTATGATAATTATGCAATTTTATTGAATCTTGACCGATATAAGTAAAGAAATCTTGACCATAAATATGATTAAATGAAGACTTTCCTGTCTGTATAGTATAATCTAAATTTTGCCAGGCAGTTAAATGTTCAACTGACCAATTCATGCATGCATACTTTAACGATTCTGGATGATTTCCGGTTAAATAACCAGCCTTATCTGTTAGATAGTAAACAAAGTTTTCCTTTTTCAAAAAATCTTCAGAAGTAAGTGCATCTAATAATAGTTCTAAAGAATCAAAATTAAAATTCAATTTTTTAGAAAGCATAATTGCAGTTTCTCCATCGCTTGTAATTTTATCAAAAACATTAAGTTTACAAGCAGTGCTTATTGCCAAATATTTCCAATGCTCTGTGAACAATGCTTTAAGTTCATTTTTCATATTTTCCATCTTTTAATATTATCCCTGATAAGTATTTTACCCAGTTTTCTTTCGTGTAAATTGTCTTGCTAATGCAATAATGATATAATGCTATTAGTATATCATGCGTAACAAATATGGTGATTCCGTTATCGTAAGTATTTGTAATTAAAAAATCACTCATCAATCTATTAAATTCATTATCAGTTGGGACCCCTGGTATTTTAACTCCCTCTAAAAACATTTTATATATTTTATCAATCCCAAATTTTAAATAATATTCTCCAGCAAGTTTTGCATCACTAATATGAAGTCCTGGGGCTCCTAAAGCTAATGTTTCAACAATTTCAACATCTCTATTATAACCTGTCTTAATATACTCTGCAGTTTGCACACACCTACCTATGGGACTTGTTAAAATTCGATTTATTTTCATTTGAGAAAGGCTTTTGCCGAATTCTATTGAGTTGTTTATTCCTATATCATTTAGCAATACGTTATCTCCAAATGTTCCTTTTAATATTTTATCCCTATCACCATGCCTTATCAATAATGATAATTTGTTATTTTCTATGTATGCTTTTTTTATTTCTTGAATCATATTAAAGTGGTTTACGCATTGTGCAAGTTTTACATAATTCTTTTGATTTATAGGTACTTAAAAGATTCTGATAATTATTTGAATTAACAATTTCAGCTAAAGAGTTCAGATTGATGTTTCCAAATACTCCTAAACTCTGCCTTAACTCATCTGGAGCACAGCATGGTGAGATTTTACCAGTAGCTGATACCCATAACTCTCTTCCAAGAAATGGACACTCATAAGATTCTGGAATTTCGAGCTGTTGCTTTTCCTCAAAAGGAATGAAATTCTCCAATTTTAAAGTTTTTTTTGAATTTGCATTCTTTTGAGCTACGTATTTATTAGCAACTAATGCAATCTTATTCCATTCTTTTCTTGTTTCATCATTTTTATTAAAAGACAAATCTTCAATTTCAGGGAAATGAACCCACAAATGATGTCCTTTAATTCTATCAATTCCTATTTCGTGAGCAAAATCGATTATCTCAGCTATTTCGTGCATATTATTTTTCATAAATGTTAATTGTAAACTAACACTACAGTAATAACCTGTTGTTTGATACCAATAATCTCGATAGGCTACAAATTCTTTAAGTTCGCTTACAGCTTTGTCAAAATCCAATCCTTTCATAATCATTTCTGCAATAGGTTTTGTTGCAGCATTCCATGATATTTTAATGTCTGATGTAATCGGAACAAGAAGTTCTGCCCATTCTCTTCCTGATTTGCCCGGAAAAGTTCCATTGTGAGTAACATTCAGTTTAATGTTTTTTTCTTTGCATTGCTCTATAATCGTAAATATGCTATCTGAAACCAACGGATCACCCATAGTTGTTGGGATTATTTCTTTTACTCCAAGAACCTTAGCTTCATTAATGATGTTAACAATTATATCACTTGACATTCTGCGATGTCTGATTCCAGTTTCTTCAAACAAGTCTTTTTTAAAACTGCTATATTGTGAATGTTCTTCACACATAATGCAATTAAGATTGCAGTCTTCAGGATTTGAATCTATTGTAATTCTCCAAATTTTATTTTCCATTTTCAATCAATTTTTTGTAATATTTTGTTAATTCGAAACAATGATCCTCAATCGACGGAACGCTTCCATTCTCAGTGTATAGATAGCCGCGATTTCCTAAATTCTCCAAATGTTCCTGATGGGATAAAGCAAGTTCCATTTGTTGAGTAAGACTATCTGTATCTCTATGTTTAAATAATAATCCGTTTACATTATGTTGCACATATTCAGACATTCCGCCAAAGTCAGCAGTAATAACTGGGATATGGCAGGCTTGTGCTTCGTGAATAACTAAAGGAGAATTTTCACCCCAAATCGAAGGAACAACAATACAATCTACATTAGAGAAAACAATGTCAGCAAGATTTTGATTTATATATTCTCCAGCTAATATCACATTGTTTTTACATTGTAAGGCTTTTGCTTTTAATACGTTCGTATTTTGTCCATTAGTTCTGCCAAATATTTTTAATTCGGCATTTCCTTCAATTTTAGCAAATGCATCCAAAAGTAGGTTTATGCCTTTTGCAGGGATATGAGTTCCAATATATCCAAAGGTAAATGGCTTTTCGGAGTGCTTAGTCACTGGTCGCAAGTAATGTAATGGAAAACCATAATCTAAATAAAAAATCTTTGCTGCAGGAATATTGAAATCCTTGATATGTCGATTCATTAAATATTTTGAAGGTGCATGGAATAAATCAATTTTTGAAATAATGGCTTTAGTATCATTCATTCGTTTATTAATCCAATTGCTCCAATATTTTTTATCTTCAGGATTATCAGAATTTTTATAATACATAGAATAACACGAATTTGCACAAGTAATATCGTCTTGTTTTTTACATAACTTATAGAGGTTCTTTCCGTCAAAATTTCGTTGCAAAAACTGACCTCTCGGGCACATCAACCAAAAATCATGTAAGGTATAAAGAATTGGAATTTTTAGTTCGTTAAGCACATCAACAATCCCCAAAGATAAATGACTTAAATGACCAATATGTGCGACATCAGGTTTTAAATTAAGTACAAGAGTTTTAAAATTCTGATTAAGCAAATCGTGATTATAACCATCCTTTCCTCTTGGCATATTTACTCTATAGTGAGGAATTCCATCCGCAGTTTTTGTTTCCCGAACTACAAAATCTGGTTCATAATCATTTTCTTCTCTGCTAAAAATTACAACTTCATGATATTTATTTAGCTCATTACAAACAGATTGACTATAAACTTCGCTACCTGCATTATATTCAGGTGGGTATCCGTGGATAATTTTAAGAGTTTTCATAAATAAAAATAAAATTTAATAATGGGGAAGTAAAACTCCCCCATTAATTAGATACTAATTTTCCTGATTAGGGTTTAATTGTTTTCCTCTGTTACCTTGAGCTTTTGCCCATGCAATGTTCACTCCATTTGTCCCCCGATTCGGGTTTTTAATGTCAGCTTCATGATTCGGTTTTTTCTTCATTTTTGATTGTTTTTCAATTAATACTTAATTTACTAATCTCTTTCATCCCAATCATCTGGCCGCTCATCATAACCTCTGTCAGTCCAATAAGTATCATTATTAGAATTTAATTGGTCAGAATGATTGTCAAGATCATCTTGAGTGTAATCATAATCAGAATCTAATGCCATAATAGTTAAAGTTTAATTTGTGCCTACTCTAAGTTATGCTTTTCGGCTTACGCATAAAAATATTGTTTTTTTTCTAACATATTTGTTCTTAGTCTATTGAGAAATAATTATAAAATCATATTTGGGTTGAGACTTTAAGTATTGATATAAATCTTCCACCATAAATATAGTAATCAACAAGTTTGTATTAGCTACGATTATTAAATTTGTTCTACCGGATAATTTTAAGCCAAACTTTTTCAATAATTTATTTCCAATTATGAAAAAATTTTTTGAACTATTTTTTTTATTAATTTTATTCAAT
>CAYNKH010000155.1:0-6906 GCA_964397745.1 uncultured Bacteroidales bacterium
AATAGTATTTCTTGACAAAAACACTTATGAATTGCAAGAAGTAGAAATTCATGCTAGTAGTGATTATTTGTACGACATATTAGCAAAAAGTCGCAAAAATCTTCAACAAAATAAATCAGCTAATATTTCAAAAACATATTATGCAATAGAGTCGAAAGCAACTCCGCTTGAGATTTATAGATATAAAACCAGTAAGGGCTTTCTTAAAACTCAAGCAGTTGAACTTCAGGTGTATAGCCCTGAAAAACAAGAAGAAAAGACCGTTGAGTTGTTAGAGTGTTTTTATAACGCATCAATACTTGGAGGTAAAATAAGTGAGTTGAAATTTCGTAACGGTAAAGTGTTTTCACAACCTGCCGAAAACTATTTTTTTTCATTAAATTCGTCAAAAGCAATGGGGCAGTTTTGTTTTTTCAAAAAAAATGAGATATTCCCCTCTTGCCCATTTCAGTATGGTAAGATGATGATGAAAAGATTATTTAAACTTGAATTGCTAAGTTTTGATGAACAGAACTATCATATAACATTTCAGCCTTTTAATAATTTAGATAAATATTTTTCGGGTGATGTTTGGATTGATAAAGAAACAATGCAAGTACTTAAAATTAATTTAATCGCCGAAAACACACAAATATATCCATTGGCTCCAGAAGCTGTCGTTGATACAATCAGTAGTTTTAGTTTAAATATCAGTAATTCGTTTAATCCAAATAACAAATATTTACCAGATTATACAGTTTTTGATTATAGTTTTATTTATGATAGTCGCGGAAGTGTGCTGATATCAGAATCTGATTTTAAAATTGTGAAATCAAAAATTAATTCTAAAGGTCTGATTTATTATTATGATTACGAAAATTCGTTTTTGCTGCCTTTTTTCGGCTATGATTTCGAATATAATGATTATGCTTTGATGTCTTTATTCCCTTACAATTATGACTTTTGGAAAACAAACAATATTGTACAGCTCACTACAGATCAAAAAAACAAGTTTGAAATAGGACAGAATCTAAATATTGAGAGTAAATACATGGGATATGATGAGAACAATGAGCATATAAAAGGTTATTGGACAAACGAAGGAACCAATATGCTTTCAGAACTTTTTATTTTCTGGTTTCCAGACAAAAGAATCGCTTTTGCTAAGGCTCCGAAATATAAAGACTATCTCGAAAGTGCTCAGAGAACTCCTTTTCCTGGAGATTTGTGCCAGCTAAAAGTGCAAATATTACTTGATGTTAGTGAGTCAGGCGATTCTATTATTTGTAAATCATGGACAATTTTTGATACGATGAGGTCAGTTTATAAGTATGCTGCAACTCCAGAGACTGGTGCTTTTTTAAATATTTATTTTGATTTGTGCGAAATTGAACGGCGAAAAATGCAAAAACAATTAGATGAAAACAAATACTCTTTATCAGAAATAGAGATAATTTATAATGCCACGACATCAAAAATGGAAGACATTGCTAAACAATTTACGAATGAAACTGATAGAGGTCGAGATTATGATGCTATAGAAAAGTGGAATAAATATATTTTCGATAATCTTGGGATAGATAATTTGAAATTGGTTAAAAATAAGGAGAGTCGTAAATAGTCTGCAAAACTGTTTGTTGTGTTTGTTTCGTCCTAGTATTATACAGCAACACCGCCAATGCCCTATCAATTTCCCAACGTCATTTTTCATTTATTCATTCCCATAAAATTTATCGTTTTTCCAATTTTTGGGATTATTGGCAATATAATTTTGAATTTTTTGAAATGATTGTGTATTACGAATAATATGATCGTGAAAACGGTATTGCCAATCAAATTTTAATTCTAGTCTGTTACAATGTTTTGTTATGGCAGATTTATATGAACCAACAATGGATGAAAGGCTGTTTTTACCCTGGTTTTGGAATCGTTTTTTTCCAACGTTACCAATATTACCACCGTTATCGTTGTTATTCAATATTAATATCCCATGCAAATGATTGGGCATTACCACAAATTGTCCTAATTCAACATTTTTTGCATGATTTTTTATTTCGTACCACAACAAATCGGCAATAACGCCTACATTGGATAATATCATTTTTTCATTTTCAATTTTTCCAAAATAATGCACTCTATTTTTTGTGCAAATTGTAATAAAATACGCTCCGTTGCTGGCATAATCCCATGTTTGCAAACGGGCAGATGAAATTCTGTATTTATTTTGAAATTTATCGTCTTCCATAATTGTAAAAATTTAGGAATTATTTGTTTATTTCCCTCCAAAACAGTTTTTCTTTTGCCGCTCAATTTTATACAAATATACAATTTATTATTAAATGGCAAATGGTTAAATAGAATGTTGATTTTTAATTGTTTTTCGGTTGCGATGGTGGTTGCGGTGGTGGTTGCGATGGTAGAGACAAGGCATGCCTTGTCTCTACAACACCGCCAACCCCACCAACACCGCCAAATGCCCCATTAACCCCACCAACGTCATTTTTTATTTATTCATTAGCATGTAATATCAATATCCCATGTAAATGATTGGGCATTACCACAAATTGTCCTAATTCAACATTTTTTGCATGATTTTTTATTTCGTACCACAGCAAGTCGGTAATAACGCCTACATTGGATAATATCATTTTACATTCGCTATCTTTAAAATAATTTTCTTTAATTTTTTAATATCAATAGGTTTGGAAATATAATCGTCAAATCCTGAATCTAAGGCTTTATCTCTGTCACCTTCAAGTGCGTAAGCTGTTTGTGCAACAATCTTAATTGTTTTATTAAATTTTCTAATTTCATTAAGAGCTTCAAAGCCATCCATTATTGGCATTTTAATATCCATAAGTACTAAGTCGATATCTGGATTATTTTTAATTATATCTACTGCTATACTTCCATTTGTTGCGTGTAAAATCTCGCTGGCAAAATCTCGCATTATAATTGACAAATGCAAATAACTAAATTGATTGTCTTCAGCAATAAGTACTTTGATTTTTTTATGGGTTTCATTTTTTAGCAAGCTTTCTATTGTAGCTTCGGGTTGCTTAATTGTATCAACTTCTTGAAAAGGTAATGTAAAGTAAAATGAAGAGCCTTTATGTTCTTCGGAATCTAACCAGATTTTTCCTCCAAGCATTTCTACATAAGACTTGGCAATTGCTAAGCCTAAACCAGAACCTTGAAGAGCCATTTTATCTTCTATGTCTGCTTGAACAAATCTTTCAAAAATGGCAGCTTGTCTATCTTGCTTAATTCCAATCCCAGAATCTGAGACACAAAAAACAAGCATATCCTCTTTTCGTTTATAGCCAATTCTAACCCAACCTGATTTTGTGTATTTTATGGCATTTTTAATTAAATTCCCTAAGATAGAGTTAAGTTTAGAACTATCTGTTTTTAAAAGAACACCCTCATTATTAACTGTATCTTCAAGAATTAAATTTAGCCCTTTCTTTTTTGCTTCAGGTTTAAAAAAATTATATAAATATTGTATTTGCACATTAATATTTACAATATCAATATTCTCTTTAATTTGTCCTGTTTCAATTTTGGATATTTCAATAATATCATTAACAGTATTAAGCATTCTGTCGCCACTTTTTTGAATTATATCAATATAATTGGCTTGTTGTTCTCCTGTTAAGCCTTGTTCTTTTAACAATTCGGTGAAGCCAAGAATCCCATTCATAGGGGTTCTAATTTCGTGGCTCATATTTGCTAAAAATGCAGATTTTAAGCGGTCGGATTCTTCGGCTTTTTCTTTAGCCTCACGCAGTTCAAATTCAATTTCTTTTCGTCTTGTTATGTCACGAACCACACCTATTAAATATTTTTTACCATTTTTATCAACAAATCGTGTTTTTCGAGTTGCAACAATACGAGTTTTTCCTCCTCTAACTGTCATAGTCTCTTCACTTATATCTTCAACTCCATCAGATAAAACCTGTTTATCAATGCGTAGAAAATGCTCTCTTTCTTCTGGAGAAACATCTTCTGCTAAAGTTCTTCCAATAATCATTTCCTTAGGTAAATCGAATGATTTACAAAAAGCCTCATTAACAAATAGTAATTGACTTTGGTCATTTTTTACAAAAAATGGATCTCCTATATTATCAATAATATTATCAAGGAACTTTTTACTTACTTCAACTTTCTCTTTGGCTTTAATTAATTCTTCTTCTGCATTTCTACGAGCAGTAAAATCAATAAAGCTTATTACAATTTCAGATACCTTACCAAAACTGTCTATCACAGGAAAACCATTTATAATAAGCCAGACTTTATCTTTGGTATCAGGGCGGTTTACACCTACGATATAATCGCTTATAGGCTCTCTTGTCCTATTGATAATGTTTACAGGATAGTCTTTAGTGTCTATTATATTGTCGTCAATATCCGTAAAATGCCACTCAGAGTTATAAGCAAGTTTGCCCTTTAATTGATCATCACTAAGCCCTAATAGTTCCGATGTCTTTTTGTTGTTGATGATAATTGAAGTGTCTGGAGCATGAACAATGACTCCTGCCCCTAAATTATTGATTAAATCTTTATATCTTTTTTCACTTGTTTCGGCTTTTTCTTTAGCTTTAATAATTTCTTCTTCAAATTCCTTTCTATGTGTTATGTCGTTAAATGTAACTACCAATTCGTCTTCTATAAAAGTCGCATATAGCTCACAAAGACGAACCTTTCCGTCTTCACAAGTTATATAGTACTCTCCAGTATTAACGGGCTGTTTTGTTGATAATGCTATATCAACTTGTGCGTCCCATCTTTCTATAACTTGTGCCTGATAGTTTGGGTCAGGATATGACAAATCAAACCATTCTTGCATTTTAGAGACTGTATGCCCAAAAACTTTTGTTGCTGATTCACTCCACAAAAGAATTTTATCCCCCACAGAGTTAACTACTGCAATAGGAAATGGAGAATTGTCTATTATTTTTCTTAATTTTGTTTCACTGATAGATAACTTTTGATTAGTGGATTTAAGTTGTTGTTCGCTTGCCCTCAATTGTTGATTGGTTGCTCTCAGTTGCTGCTCATTCGCTGCAAGCTGTTGATTATAAGCTTTCATTTGCTGTTCACTTGCTGCAAGCTGTTGGTTTGAAGCCTGTAGTTGTTGATAAGCTGTTTCTAATTCTTCGGTAGCTTTTTTTGTTTCGGTAATATCTTGAAAAACACAATGTGTTTGCTTAAAACTGCCGTCAAGATTATATCCGATACGACCTTGGTATGCTACATCTCTGTACTCGCTATTTTTATGCTTTATCTTAAATTGCACATCATTTATATACCCACGATTTTTAAATTCAGGAAAGTTTTGTTTAAAATGCTCTTTCCAATCCTCATGTAGAAAGTCTGAAAAAGATTTCCCAATCACTTCATCACGCTTATACCCTAAGGTTCTCAACCAAGCTGGGTTAATATCAGTAAAATAACCATTTTCGTTAAGCGATTGATAAGCTAATGGTGCATTCTCAAACAAAGCTATGTATCTTTCTTCGTTTTCAAGATGTTGTTGCTCAACTACGTTCCTAACAAGTACATCAATAGTACAAATAGTTCTTTCATATATGTCTCCATTTTTATTTATCCCAGAGAAACTTATATTAACATCAATCAGGCTACCATCCTTTTTTATCATTTTTAACTCTTTGTAAAGAGCATTACCAGTTTTTTGAACATCTGATAGTAACTTATGCACTTTCTCAATATAATCAGGATGAATGATTTTGTTTATTAGCTGACCAATAATCTCATTTTTATCATATCCTAATATTCTTTTAATCTGATTATTGCATTCAACTATAATCCCAGTTTGATCCAAAGAAATAATTAAACTTGTAACATTGTTAAAAAGGTTTTCTAACTCCTTAACTCTCGAAGCTAATTTGTCATTCTCTTTGCTTAGCTTAGTTTCCTTATTTTCAGTCATAACTTGTTAAATTATTATTGGCGAGTAAAAATCATAAAGTAACAATGGTTTTGAGTCGCCTTCAGTGATATATACTTTCC
This sequence comes from uncultured Bacteroidales bacterium, assembly GCA_964397745.1. Classification (GTDB taxonomy): domain Bacteria; phylum Bacteroidota; class Bacteroidia; order Bacteroidales; family ML635J-15; genus Bact-19. The sequence goes on from CAYNKH010000155.1 coordinate 6,013, forward strand.
CTTGTTCTACGTTTAAGTATGCACTTCGCCTAAGAATACCACCAAGTGCTTTTTTTCTAATTGCTATGTTTTTCTGATTTAAATAATTCTCCACAGATTTAATATTATTGTCTCCAATTTTATCTCCAATTCTTTGTAATACATTTGCACCCCCAACTATGCAGGTTTCGACAAGAGAAGTGTTACTACCAAGCTGAGCTAATTGATTTAGCAATTCTTCTATGGCATTGTCGCAATATTTTAACACACCAACGCCACTCTTTTTAGGAGCACTCTTTGGTAGCATTATGTGGGCAATTGCACCATTTTTCAAGTTTTTATCAAAAGCAACCACAACCACGCATGACCCAATAGCATTTGTTTTAAGAACACTATTGTGAGTTCCTGATTTTACTTCACCAGTAAAAATATCTAATTCATTAACCATAAATTACTTAGCTTTGGGTTATCAGTCTAAACTACGCTAAGAAAAAATTTACATCTATAAAATGCAATTAAAAGTAAAAATAACTAATTTTTTTGACTTTTGGTAGTTAATAGCGAAAAAAGTAAGCCCCATAAATACCGTATCCAATTACAAAAGAACAATTAATCTATTGATAATTATAATGACTATAGTGGTAATGGCAATGACCCAAACCCATCAACGTCATTATTGTTTTTTTATCACAATAAAATTATGTATCTTATATTATGTTAAAAGATATTTTTTTACTTAATGTTTGTTCATATCTTTGGACAATATAAAAAATATAAAAACAAATTTGATGTCTCTAAGAATTGGTATAAACGGCTATGGAAGGATAGGCAAAACAGTGCATCGCATGTTAGTTGGTGTCGATGGGATTCGTGTTGCTCATATAAACGATCAAATGGACATCGGGTTAATAGCAC
>CAYNKH010000156.1:0-6868 GCA_964397745.1 uncultured Bacteroidales bacterium
CACTAACTTGTAATCATGAGTATTAAACATAGCTTTACTCCACTTTAACAACCATCAATTTAAGAGTTTTATCGGACAGAGTTTGTGAATATTTCTTAAAAAATCTAATGTTTTTAACAAATCCTCTGTCGAGCATATCATCACTAAAATAATAGAGTAAAATATATTCCTCATTTGGGTTATAAGAGAGTTTGTCCTTATTAGGGAAAGATGTAAAATGTTTAATCTTATCTTGAAATGATTCTATTTTGATACTATCACAAAAATCCTCGTATCCTCTCAAAACTGTATTTCCGCAAGGCTCCATTTTTCCAATATCATTTTCAATAAAATCAATTACACTTTTACAGTCTTTACTAAAACATCCAAAATAAAATGCCGAATCTGGTTCATTAGTTTTATAAATAAATCCACGTGGAAATAATAAAACCTTTTCATCAGATAACACAATATCATTTGGATCAAGTCGCATTCTTCTATAATTTTGCGAAACAGCATCTGCTGAAGACAAAACAAATAAAGAACTAATAATAAATAACAATAAACATCTCATAATTTACACATAATTAATAGCGGTAACAGGGTCTAAACTAGCAGCTTTACGAGCTGGAGCAAAACCAGAAACTATTCCTATTACCACCGAAATAATAGTTCCAGTAGCAATATTTTGTAAGCTTAAGGCAAAAGTAAGCGGAGTTATTCCTGAAACCAATAATGTCAGCAGCCAAACTAGTACTAAGCCAATAATTCCGCCAACAAGACTAAGCACAACAGCCTCGGTAAGAAACTGTGTAAGAATAAGATAAGACTTTGCACCAATTGCTTTTTGAATTCCAATTTGGCGAGTTCTTTCTTTAACAGAAACAAACATAATATTGGCAATTCCGAACCCTCCAACCAATATTGCAAAACCTCCAATAATCCAACCAGCAATATCGATAATTCCAAAAATACTATCAAGTCCTTTCGTTATCATGCTAGCCTGATTAATAGCAAAATCATCTTCTTCCATTGGTTTTAAACGTCTAATTGTTCTCATAATAATGCTAAGCTCATCAATCAGTTGATTAACAGGGACATTTTCTTTAGCACTAACAGTTATAAATGGATTAAGAGCATCGGATTCGACATCAAAAATAGTTTTACCAAAATTGATAGGAGCAAGCACCATCATGTCCATGCTATTATTAAACATATCTTCGCCTTCTTTTTTAAAGACACCAATTACATTTAATTTACTACCACTTATTTCAATAGTTTTACCTAGCGGTTCGGCTCCTTGATACAGCTCTTGAGCAACAAAATCGCCAATTATAGCCACATTTTTGCCAGTAAATGATTCTTGCTCGCTAAAATACCTTCCTTTATCAATATTAAAATCACGAATATTTCCATAATCGTGAGATGCAAACATAATCCCAGTATTTTCAACAGCAAATTTATCGTATTTTACTGTTTTCGCAGTAGAAGCAACAAAAGCAACATCATCTGCAAACACAGATCTGTTTTTTACTAACTCAGCCTCATCAATTTTTGGTAAAGGACGCTGAACATACTTCCACCACGGATAATCGCTACCAAAAGACCATGGCCATTTTTGAATATAAATTGTATTATTCCCAAGTGAACTTACATTATCTCGTATTGTTCGCTCAAGCGAGTCAATAGTTGTCATTACACTTATTATCGAAAAGATACCAATTGTAACACCTAGCAATGATAAAAATGTCCTCAACTTATTATTAATAAGCGAAGAAAAAGCAAATTTTATACTGTCAGCAATTAGTCGTAAAAACATCACAGGTTAAAAGTTTTAACAAAGATATGTAAAATTAATTGTTAAAAGATATTGTAAGAAAAATAAAATATTAATTAGTGTTTGGTTGCACTGTACTCGTTACTAGTCAAGAGCAAACTATTGGTTATCATCAATATGCTCCAATCCACAATAAAACAAACGGTTTAATATCTACTTAAATTTTCTGAAATATTTGAATGTGGTTCCAATTGCATTTTTTTTCGTATGCGGTACAATCGTTTATTTATTCCGGCAGGCGAAATATTCATCATTTGAGCTATTTCCTTTGAACTTAATTTTATCTTTATATATGCACAAACTTTAAGGTCGCCCTGGCTAAGCTCTGGGTATGCCTGCTGGAGGTTATCAAAAAATCCAATATTTACTTTTTCGAAGTGCATTTTAAATTGTTCCCAATCTGAGTCTAAATGAATATTGTCAGAAATCATTTGTGATAATCCCTTATATGTCTTTTTGTTTTCAGAATCGCTAAGTATCAAGCCACTTAGGTGTTCTTTTATTTCAGTAAGGGTTTTATTTTTATTCAAGACCTGCATTGTAGTAGTAACTAACTCTCGTTTACTAAGTTCAAGTTCCGTTTCGAGTTTGTGTTTCTGAAATTCGTTAATTTGATGTTGGGTTTTAATTTCTTTTTCTAATAGTTTCCGTTCGGTCTTTTGCTTATCAAGTTTAAGTCTGTTAAACTCTTCAAGTTGTTCGTAATAATCTTTTTGGCTACTTAATAATTTTATCTTTGTTCTAAGGAAAAAGAATAATAATGCCACAAATATTATTAGTGCAGAAATTATAAAAACTAACAAATAATTATGTGTTTTTTTAATTTCGGTTTCTTTTTTAAGAATAGTTATTTCTTTGTCTTTTTTTTCAGTTTCGTACTTTATATTTAACTCTGATATTAAGGTTTTTGTTTTATTGTCTAAAATGGAATCTCGCAACTCTATATGTTTTTGGTAAAACTCTAGAGCTTTTTCGAAATTTCCGTTTTCAGCATACACAGTTGATATTTGAAAGAGCACCTGTGTTTGAGCACTTAAGTTTCCCACTTTCTCTCTTAACTCTAAGCTTTTGTCTAACAATGTGATAGCATTCCTAAAGTCTCCTTTTTGCGATAATCTATTAGCTTCTTCGCTATAAACGTTAGCTATACCTTGGATATTATTGGTGTGCTTATAAAATATTAAAGCAGAGTCGATATACAGTTCTGCCATATCATCTTTTCCTGTTTCTTGGTACAAACTTGCAGCGTTAAGATATGCGGTTGCAGCTTCGGAGGTTCTGTTGTATTGAACAAATATATTTATAGCCTTTTTGAGATAATATGATGCGGTGTCCGTGTTCCCCTTTGCTCCATAAAGAGTTGCAATATTATTATATACATTAGCTTTACCTTCAACAACTTTTGCTAGGTCAAAGTATTTTAATGATTTATTATAATTTATTAGAGCATCTTCGGTTAAACCTAAGGCATCATTTATAACAGCAATATTATTTAGGACTTCGGCTAACCCCTTGTATTTCAATGTTTCTTCATAAATATTTAATGCTTTATAATAAAAACTTGCAGCGGTAGAGTAATCGCTTTTTGCTTCATGAACTAAGCCTAACCTATTTAGTGCAGCAGCTATCTCATTTTTATTTTTTGTTTTGCTGATGCTATGATATGATTTCTGAAAGAAGTACAACGAAGAGTCCAAATTACCTTGAAAATAGTACGAATTCGCAAGATTTACGTACGAGTTCGAAATAATATTATAGTCAGAAAGGCTATACCCGATTATTCGTGCACTGTCAGCATATTTTTGTGAAGTTACAATATCTTTATCAAGATACTTATCGGCAAGTTCATTAAATATTATTGCTTTCTCTCTTTGATTGAATGTAGATTCTACTATTATTTGTAAACTGTCTAATTGCGAAAAACTTACTGTCGATTGTAAAATTAAAATAGTAAAAACTAACAATATCACAAAAAAACGATATACGTGTCTCACAGATGTGTTTATATTAATTGCATCCATAAATTTCATAACTAAGTGCTTAGGTGCAAATATAAACAAGTTTTTGAGAAATCTGAAATCAGTTACAAAAAAGGGTTCACAGAAAACGGTTCGCAGTTCGCGGTTCTCAGACTAATTTTAACCGTGAACTGCGAACTGTGAACTGCGAACTGTGAACCAAAAACAGTTTAGTCTTTTTCTGGCAGTAATTTTACTCTCAAATAAGAGTTCATATTAAAGTATTTATTTGCTGCTGCCTTCATACTTTGTATCGAAATATTATTTACATTTTCGAGATAAGTGTTATAATCTTCAGCTGTCATTGTACCAGTTTCGACTTCCATTATAAGGCTTTTCCAGTATTTATTTTCTTTAACACTTGTTTCAAACTCACGTTTTTCTTTCTCAATAACTTTTTGAATATCTTTTTCGGTAATTCCGTCTGCTTTGATTTCGTTAATAATATTGAAAGTTTTACCCACAAGCTCTTGTTCGCGCTCTGGGTCGCAGCTAAAGAAAATCGAAACGTTATAGTTTTCATAAGGAATATTTGTTGACGATGGATATGCACCAATAGAATAAACTCCACTTTCCTTCTCACGAATTTCTTCTAATAATCTGGTTGATAATATCTTACAGATTGCATCAAGTTCTAATCTATTTTTAGATGAGTAATCCATATCACCATGAAAAGCAATAATTTCCATACATTTTGGGTCTTTGCCTCTATACACAGTTTTTTCGACAACTCCTTTTGGTGGACGAGCGCCAAGGTCTTTAAAATTCTCTGGGCGATTTACTATTGGTAATGAACCAAGATATTGTTCAATAAGTTTTTTGGCTTGTTTTTTATCGATATTTCCAACAAAGTAAAAAGTAAAGTCTGATGGATTTCCAAAACGTTGTTTATAAATATATCTCACACGGTTATAATCGATTGCATCAAGCATTTCGGGCGTAACTGGTTGTCTGCGAGGGTGGCATGCACTCATAGTCCAACGTAAAGTATCTTGCCATGCTGATTGTGGATCGAGCATTGAGTTCTCTAACATTCCTTTTTCTTTGTTTATTAAAGATGTAGTTGCCGTTTGTGTAATCTTTGGATTTGTAAACGAAACATGTATCATCTGAAGTAAAGTTTCAAAATCGTCAACCGAGCTACTTCCAGCTAATCCTTCGGTAGTTTCACGAATGTAAGATCTAACATTAGCGTTTTTACCAGACATATATTTTGTTAATTCTGCTTTATCAAAATCTCCAAGTCCGCTTTCATTAGCGATACTAGCGGCATATTGTCCATTAATATCATCTTTAGCATCATATAATGAATATCCACCTTTACTTTTTGCTTCAAAAAGTATTTCATCATCTTTAAAATCGGTAGTTTTAATCACAACTTTAACACCATTTTTTAGTGTCCAAGTTTCGTAGTCAAGCTCTTTATTTTTTGTTTTTTTTGCAACTTTACCTTTTGCTGGCATTTCGCTGATTAGAGGTTTATCCGAAACTTTATCTATGTATGGAGCGACCTCTTTTTTATTTGCTTGTTGATACATTTGCAACACTTCCTCTTCAGTAGGAATTATCACATCTTCTTTTTCGGGAGCCATAACAACAACAACAGTGTTTTCCTCAATAATCAATTCAGAGGCAAATTTATTAACCTCATCAAGGGTAATTTCAGGAATATATTTATTAAATAACTGATGTTCATATTCGATGCCTGGAAAAGCATTGTGTGGAGGCAAGTAGTGAGCTTTATATTCCTCAACATAGTTTGCAGATTTTTGTTTATCTCTTTCGTTATACATCTTCTCGATGCTTTTTAGAAGATTCGCTTTTTCTCGGTCTAATTCTGTTTGGGTAAAACCGTGTTTATCCATTCGTTGGTTTTCCTCTACTAATGCTTCGAGAGTTTTTTGAATATCATTGTTTTGTACGATACCAATACTTATAAATACTGCTTTAGGTCCGATAAAATCGGTATAAGCCCCAAATCCTTGTGCAAACGGTGGATTTTCTTGAAGAGTAAGTTCGGCTAATCTGTTAGACAGCATTGAGCTAAGTAACATAGCTACCATATCTTTGCGATAATCAGCAACAGTTACAGTGGCTGTTGCAGGATGTTTATAAAAAATCTGAATCATACTAACAGGAGACTCAGGGTCGGTTGCGACACATACAAGAGTTTCGTCATGGTCAGGGATCTCGGCTAAAAATCTTTCTCTAGGATTTTCGTGTTTAGGAATTTGCGAAAATTGATTGATAACTTTTTGTTCCATTTCTTTTGCATCAAAATCACCAACAACAACAACAGCCATCAAATCGGGACGATACCAATCATTATAAAAACGTCTAAGGACATCGGGGTCACAATTATCAACAACATCCATTGAGCCAATTGGTAATCTTTCGGCATATAACGAATTATGAAATAACACACTTAAAAATTTACGTTGCATTCTGTCCATAGCTCCTTGTCCCATACGCCATTCTTCGTGAATAACACCACGTTCGGCATCAATTTCTTCGGTTTCCATTGAGAGCTGCGAGGCCCAATCATAAAGCACCAATAGTCCTTTATCGACATACTCTACACTATCGGTTGGGACCTTAATTCCATAAACGGTTTCATCAAAACTAGTATAAGCATTAACTTCTGGGCCGAATTTCATGCCCAAAGATTCGAGATAATTTACTAACTCTTGCTTTGGAAAGTTTTTTGATCCGTTAAATGCCATGTGTTCGGCAAAGTGAGCGAGTCCTAATTGGTCTTCATCTTCAAGAATAGAACCCGCATGCACTACCAGTGTAAGTTCTGCACGCTGGGCAGGAGTTGCATTTTCTCTGATATAATACGTCATACCATTATCCAAAGTTCCAACAATAACATTGGGATCATTTGGTAATTTGTCGGTAAGCTCAAGTCCTTGAGCAAAAATACTGCCTACACTTATTAATAATGCCAGTAGTATAAAACTTAATTTTTTCATACTTTCATCTTGATTTATTAATTTATAATCATTTGTTTTGGGAACATTTAACAGACAGT
>CAYNKH010000157.1:0-6851 GCA_964397745.1 uncultured Bacteroidales bacterium
CGGGCTATAAAACTAATTATTGTCTAAAATGCAATATGCGGAATCGTATTCTTTCCCAATCAATTAATGAAAATAAGATGACCGCAGCAAATGGTAGTGCAGGCGTACGGTATCGAACAATAGAACCAGTATTTGGTGTATAAACCCCCACAACAACATAAAGAAACAAAATAAACATAACCCCAAAAAGTATAAAACGAGTTGTGTATGTGTTGGGCTTTTTAAAATAAACAATTGCTATAATTCCCATCAAACAAAACAAAACAATCTCTAAAAATGAGAATAACATGAAAGCCGAATTTACCTCGGAGGGGAAAGGTCTAAAAAAGCTGTTGATAAGACCTTCGGGAATAATTTTTATAAAGCTTAGCACATCGGGGTTAAGACGAGTTAAATCATAAGTACTACCGGGGTCTTCTTGAAGCTCAATGTAATTAATGAAGTCATTTTGTTTACCCGATAATGTTGAAATAATGTCGTATCCTAACAGCTTGTCGCTGAAAAGAACAAATACAAAACTTAAAGCTAAAATCGAGAAAAAAGTAATAGTTTGATATTTGATGTTCATTTTTTTTGCGATAAATAAAAACATTACCGCTGGTAAAAATGCAGGCAACACATAAATTTTAGATGTAAACATCATTGCACACGAAATAATAAAACCTAAAAGAGAAATTATTGTAAACTTATGATACAATTTTACCAAAAACCAAAACGCAAACCCAATTGCAAACATTATCAGACCTTCTTTCATAAGCCCCGAAGTCCAAAACCAGCAGGAAGGGATTAAAAACGCAGATAATAATAATAAGTACTTATTAATATTAAATATTTTGGCAAAAGCTTTAAATAAAACAAAACAACCAATAAACGAAAGAAAAGCCATTAATACAATGTGCATAAATATATTTCCTTGCGAAACAAGGCAAAACAACGCATTCGTCCTCATTATTGTTCTGTTGTCATTAAACAATCCATAGTCAAACTCACGTGTCCAGTGGTCGGCGTTGTCGTAATATTTTTGTAATTGCGGTTGGTCTCCTTGTATTCCAGTTACAAGTCTCAAATAATCAGCAAAGTTGTCATCAGCAGCATCATACAAAGCCAATCCTCCTTTATAAAACTTATGAATATCTGACATTTTTGAGTCATAGTAGTAAGTATAGACAGCATATACGCCTATTCCACCAATAATTTTAACAGCAAAAAGAAGCACAAATATGTACCGTTTAATTCCTTGATGACGAAAAAACTTTAGAAAGTATATGCCCGTGCCGATTAAAACTGCGGTTAATATTGCTGCAAAATAGATCATTAGTCAAATATATAGTTTTTTAGGTGTTCTTTTGATAAATATTTAGGTCTATTTGCGTTCAAATTATTTCCTGATAATATTATTTCGTATTTTTTGAGATATTGCAAAGCCATTTTTTTTGAATTAAATTCATCAATGGCATACTCTGATATTAACTTTCGCTTAAAGGAATTAGAGTTGTTTATTGCTTTAGCAATTTTAGCACTATCAGTTGACAAAAACCCTGTGTCGTGTTTTACTAACTCTGGCAATGACCCATAAGGAGTACCAAAAACTGGGCATCCAAAATACATACTTTCGATGATTGCTAGTCCAAAAGGTTCATCCCACAAAACTGGAAATATTAGACCTCTAGAACCCTTTATAATATTATGTTTTTTATCGCCACCAAGCATTCCAAAAAACTTTGTTTTTCTGCTAGTTGTAAAACGAAATCCCATCTTAAAATTTAAACGCCTACCTCCAATAACAGCAAGTTCTTTATCAGCAATAGAGCATATTTTGATTGCCCCACTTAAGTTTTTTACTTTCCATGATGCGTTTGCGAGAAAGTGGAAATATTCATGTTTTTTTATAAAATCTGGTTTACCATAATCGTCCCAATCTAGGCCATTATACACAAAACTATAAGAGTTGTGTCTTTGTGCATGATTTTTTGAAACAAAAACAGAATTAATGTCAAATTCTTGCCCAGGAGAAGAGTTACCGTGAATTGTTATAATATATGGCTTGTCAATTTGTTCGTTAACAGGAAAATTAAAATGAACGATATCTGTATTTTTGGGTATTTGCGAATTAAAATCTTTGTTAGCATCTATTTTAAGCACTTTGGCAAAATCGCAATATGAATTTTCAGCTACAAGATAAGTTACTTTATGGCCCAACTGAGTAAGTTCTTTACCGAGATACCAAATAACACGCTCGGTGCCTCCATAAAGAAGTGCCGGAATTTTCGACTTATTTACAATTGTGATATTCATCGTGCAATTTTACGGAACAAAGTTAAGAAAAGAATCTACTGTATTAAATTATATTAAACTCAGCTTGAAAACATTTTACCTTTTTCTGGATATCTCAACACCGACAGCTCCAATTTGCCCACCCATTGGCGGATTAATCTTTTTTATCTTTATTTTGGCCTCTTGCAACTCAGAAAACTCATTAAAAATATCAGTTAAAACATCCGAAGCAATTTTTTCTAGCAAATTTGATTTAGTGTTTTTAAAAACATCTCTAATAATTGCGTAAGCTACTTGATAATTAATTGCATCACTAAGATCATCTGACAATTCTGCCTTACTAGTATTGGCATAAAGTGTTAAATCAACCAAAAATTTGTTGCCTGAGGTTTTTTCTTGAGGATAATGCCCATGAAAGGCAAAAAATTCCATGTCGGAGATAAAGATTGTATTCATAAAAATATTTTTTGTCAAAAATAAACAAATCTATTTGCAAAAGTGCAGAATGCTTGATTAATACCAAAACTCCAATTAAAATCTTTATTTTGTTCCGTTTTGCTTCTCTTAAAATATTATGCGTAATTGTTTCCAATGTCAAGTGCTTAATTGCCTTTTTTTTCCAATTTTCTTACTCAGCAAATGTTTTTTAGTGAGTATCTTCCTGTTTTTTCTCCAATTATTATTTTAAAACACAATATTTACATGCCTTTTTCTAATAATATGATTTTGCAAAAACTGATTCGCTAAACTTTCCAATTATAATTGAGCTTAGTTTCGATAAATATTTTACGAATAAACTTTTGTGTAAAAGCAAAAAACCTATTATCAAACATCTTTAAGATGTTTGATAATAGGCGTAAACACAAAAGTTTATGTTTGTTTTGGTGATCTAGTCAGGATTCGAACCTGAGACCTACGGCTTAGAAGGCCGTTGCTCTATCCAGCTGAGCTACTAGACCAATTTATTCGGGCTGCGAAGATATAACAAGATTAGAGAATATGCAAGACTTATTAAAAAAAACTCTTTTATTTTTATGTTATTATATTTTGGCAACGATAAAATCCTAAGCAAAACCAACTGCTATATCATAAATTTGGAGGTTTTAACATAGGTTAGTTGAAAAACAATCGAAATCCCCTTGTTGCAAAGAAATAATTAACTGTATTTTTACTCAAAAAGAAATTATGATAAAAACTGGTATATATGGATTGCCAAATTTTGAGTTAAATATTATTGAAAAGATAATGGATGTTCCCGAACTAAATATTATTGGTATGTATAGCCCGTTCGAGGACTCCAACAATGATTTACATTTAAAATACAAGCTCAAATCATATACTGATCCATCTTTATTAGTAAATGATGCTGAGGCAATTATTGCTTTGTCTCCAATGTCGGGACTAGACAAAGTTGAAGAGCTTGTTCGTAATTCAAAGCATGTTTTCTTTGAACCGTCTTCAGATTATTGCAATAGAGATGTTAATAAACTTTCGGATATTGTTGACGAGGCAGATGTTAAAGTTCAGGCTGGGTTTCATCACAGATTTAACAATACGTTTTTGTCAGCAAAGCCATTTATAAAAAACCCAAAATTTATTCAAGCAAATTATTTTAATAAGTTTTCTTTTGGAACAGAATCTTGTTCGGTACTAATGGATATGCTAATAAGCGATATCGACATAGTTTTAGGCATGATTAAGTCAAATATAAAAGCGGTTTATGCAAATGCTACCACCATTAATAAAAAAGATCCTGATATTATTAACGTACGATTGGAATTTATGAATGGTGCGGTTGCTCAACTTACTGCTGGTCGAATTGCTACAAGCAACACCCACGAAATTAGTTTTTATTGCGATAACGATTATACCAATATTGATCTTGTTAGAAATAAAGCCTGGCAAGTAAAAAAACGCAATCAGGAAAGTGAAATCAAGCTATTCCAAGAAAATATTGGAGATTTGATTGTAGATCCAATACCCGTAAAACTCAATAATCATTATTACGACGAGTTTTCTTCTTTTGCAAAATCTATTGTTTTAAACAAGTCTCCCGAAGTTGATCTTGAGACAGTTTTAAAAACATATTCGATTGCTGCTCAAATAAAAGACAAAATAAAATTGTCGGTAGGATAAAAATTATTTTTTGAATGCAATAATAGGTATATCTTTGCGTTTTAGATATTGCACATTAAATAAAAGTGATTGTGGGTAAAATTATACTTCTTTTTTTAATAGTAGTTGTTTCTTTTTTCTATTCCTGCGAAATTATCAATCCTTCGGAACAGATTCCCTCGTATATATCAGTAGATACTGTTGCAATTTCAATTACACAGCCGTCTCAGGGTACTGCTGCACACAACATTAGTGATTGCTGGCTATATGTTAACAATAAGCTTGTTGGCATTTTTGAAGTCCCTTTTGTTGTTCCTGTGCTTGAAGCTGGCATTCACAATATACAAATAGAACCTGGAATAAAAAATTCGGGAGGTAATGCAGCAAGAGAAGTTTATCAAATGATGAATGGATACTATCTTGACACTGTTTTAGCGGAAAACGAAATTCTAAAAATAAGTCCCGTGTTTGAATATAGAGCAGCAGTAAATTTTGATTTGGTCGAAGATTTTGAAGATATTGGTATTGAATTTCAAGTCAGTGAGCAAAGTGATACTGTAATATATCTTGTTTCTGATGAAAACGCTTTTGAGGGAAAATCAATGCACTTTTGCGTTGATAAAGAAAGGCCAAATTTTGAGTGTCGTAGTTCACAGCTTTTTGAAATCCCAAAAAATGGCCCTGCATTTCTTGAAATTAACTTTAAAACAAATGATTACTTTAATTTCGGGATATTCTCAAAAGAATATACAGGCTCTGTAGTTACAGAGGTTCGAAAACATGTCTATACATTTAATCCAACCGATAATTGGAAAAAAGTTTATATTGATCTAAATTACTTTGTAAATAATGTAAGCGGAACAGAATTTAGACTATTTTTCACAGGTATATATTCAGAGGATTCTGGTTTAGAAAAATCGAATGTCTATATTGACAATGTTAAACTAATTTATCTGCCTACACAATAATGCAAAAATCCAGACAAAATTTCAAGTACATATTTTTTGATTTTATTGCTGCTGCAATATCTTGGACTTTGTTTTTCAGTTTTAGAAAAATATATATTGAGCCACAAAAATTAGGATACGACATCCCATTAGTTTTTGATACAAAATTTTATGCAGCACTAGTTATAATCCCTTTGTTTTGGCTTGTTTTACATTTGCTAAGTGGCTATTATAGAGTACCTTACCGTAAGTCGAGATTGCAGGAGTTAGGACAAACTTTGCTGACAACACTGTTAGGTGTGATAATTATATTTTTTGCTTTTATACTCGATGACTGGGTAGGACAATATAAGCATTACTATCTAATGTTTATTACCCTTTTTGTGCTGCAGTTTACAATTACTTATATCCCACGCTTAATTATTACTACAATTACCAATAAACGTGTTCATGCACGCAAACTTCTGTTTAACACGTTAATAATTGGATGTCATAAAAAGGCTTTAAAACTGTTGGACGAAGTTGAAAACCAAAAAATATCTTCTGGTTTAAAATTTGTAGGGTTTGTTTACGTTGATGAACAAGACGAATATCTGTTAGACAACCTACTACCAAACCTTGGCTATATTGATGATATAGAGCAAATTATTTCGGATTATAAAATTGAAGAAATAGTAATTGCGGTCGAATCACGTGAGCATTGCAAGATTAAAAACATTATCAATAAATTGCAAGGCACCAAAGTATTGATAAAAGTTATTCCTGACATGTATGACATACTGATCGGAAAAGTACGCATGTCATCAATTTTTGGGATGCCACTTATAGAAATTAATCACAATATTATGCCTGTTTGGCAACAACATGGCAAACGACTACTTGATGTTGTACTGAGTGTTTTTGCGATAATTATTTTGCTACCTGTCTATATTGTTTTGAGTATCGGAGTAAAATTAAGTTCACCTGGACCTATACTATATAGCCATTTAAGAATTGGCAAAGGTAAAAAACCTTTTAAAATATATAAGTTTAGATCTATGTTTGTTGATGCCGAAAAAAACGGACCTGCATTAAGTAGCAAATCGGATAATCGAGTAACAAAGTTTGGTAGATTTATGCGAAAAACTCGTCTTGATGAGATTCCTCAGTTTTTTAATGTAATTAAAGGAGATATGAGCATAGTTGGACCTCGTCCAGAAAGACAATTCTTTATAGACGAGATAGTAAAACAAGCGCCGCATTACGTTCATTTGTTGTCGGTACGACCAGGTATTACATCATGGGGGCAAGTAAAATATGGATATGCCGAGAACGTTACTCAAATGATAGAGAGGTTAAAATACGATATAATCTATATTGAAAACCGATCGCTTTACATTGACTTTAAAATAATGATTTATACCATTAAAATTATCTTTCAGGGAAAAGGCATGTAAAACCGTAAAAAACCAGTTTTAATTAATTATCTGACTGTCAGAAACTTAAATTATATTAAAACTTTCCTTATTTTCTTTT
>CAYNKH010000158.1:0-6757 GCA_964397745.1 uncultured Bacteroidales bacterium
TTCACAGTTGGCTTAAGCCAACTGTAAGAGAAAATTTTATAATCAATAAATTATTTTCTTTTTATTTATTTACTGACGTTTAAATTGCCTACACTTTACTTGCAGAAATAAGATTAAATTTATTTGTCGGAAATGTAAAGTCAAAATTACATCACAAATTCAGGCAGATATTTAAATCTTAGCATTGCTGATTTGCGAATAAATCAAGAGTTCTAGTTTTATTTCAGTCGTTTTGATATCGAACTCAGGTTATTAGTTGTAATATAGATTGATTTTTCTTAATATTATTTAATTTTTTACTCTTTACTTTAAATAAATTTTACTTACTTGCACGGTCAAACTGCTATTAATGTAGAAAAGCCTCGATTGGGAGTCGAGACTTTTCAAAATTAAGCATTGTTATTTAAAGGAGAGTATTGTTATTCTTAAATTGTTTTCATCATTTATTTACTAAACAGCGTTATCATTTAATTGTTTACAAATTAACGGTTTATTTTGCACAGTATTGTTTAAGGAACGTTAAACCTTGTTAAAGAAAAGTTAATGCGTGTATCAATTAGTTAAAACAATGATTACATTTGTTTTATGAAAAAGAAAAAAATGATAAACGGTATTGTTTTTTTAATGTCAATAGCTCTGATATTAATAATAGTGATGCAAACAGTACATCTTATCAATTCATATAATAGGACAAAAGAAATGCTTGATAGAGGCATTAGTGAGGCTATTTCGCGAACATTAGTAAGCTTGCAAAAGCACGATGCAATATTTTTTGTTTATGATAAGCTAAACCAATCGAGCCGTAATATTGACAGTATCTTCCCTATCGACCCCTACATGAGCCATCTGGGTTTAAATCCGGCTTTTAGTCAGATTTCGGGTGGTATGGAAATAAAAATTTCGTATCCAGGACAAGGTATAGGAACTGGAAATTTCACTTATTCATTTTATTCTGGAATAAATGATTTCTCGAATGTCGAAGAATTTATGCAAAACCAATTTTCGGAACAACAAATGGAGTTTGATCAAATTGTAATGCAATTAGAAACGGAGTTTATGCAGAGAGAAATTCCGATTGAACAACGATTTAATGCTGCAACTGTTAATAATATATTAGAAAAATCACTATCCTCAATGGGATTAAATCTTGATTTTGAGTTTGCCATTACAGATGATAAAAACCATATTAAAATAAACTCGAAAAATTTTGATGCTAATAGAGCTTCACATTGTTATAAATTTAATATGACTCCAGGCTCATTATTCTCAAATCCTGATATTTTATTAGTTGACTTTCCAAATAAAAAAGAGTATGCACTTAAATCGATATATGCACAGTTAGCAACATCGGTATTTTTGGTGTTAATTTTTATTTTAGTTTTTGGTGCTAGTTTATTTGCACTTATTCGTCAAAAAAAACTTACTGAGATTAAAAATGATTTTATCAATAATATGACGCATGAGTTTAAAACACCTATTGCAACAATAAAACTTGCTGCTTCATCAATTAAAAACGAAAAAACTCGTTCTAATGAAGTTACAATGAGTAAAATGTTAGATATTATATCGCAAGAAACCAATAAAATGAACCACCATATTGAGCAAGTACTACAAATGGCTATGCTTGATATAAAAAATTTAGAAATAAAAAAAACCAAGGAAAATGTAAATGATATTGTTGCAGATGCAGTAAATAATATTGAACTTGTGATTGAAGAAAATGGAGGCTTAATTGAGCTTAATATTTGTGCAGAAAATATAAAAATACCAGTTGACAGAGACCTTATGACTAATGTTTTAAGTAATCTGTTAGATAATGCAATAAAATATTCAAAAGAGTTTCCAGAAATTATTGTTACAAGCTTTATAAAAGATGATAAATTTAATATCTCTATTGAAGATAAAGGAATTGGAATGAGCAAAGATGTTCAAAACAAGGTTTTTGACCGCTTTTACCGTGCACCAATGGGAAATGTTCACAATATTAAAGGCTTTGGATTAGGATTAAATTATGCACTCGAAATAGTTTCTGCACACAAAGGCAATATCTCTGTTAAAAGTGTGCAGGGCAAAGGGAGTACGTTTACAGTAAGTTTACCATTAAAATAAAATATCATGGATAAAGAAAAATTATTGCTTGTTGAGGATGATGTAAATTTCGGATTTGTGTTAAAATCATATCTCGAAATTAATGATTTTGAAGTTGAATTAATCAGTGATGGCAAGGATGCGGTACCTGCATTTAAGAAAAAGCAATATGATCTTTGCATTCTTGATGTTATGCTGCCAAATGTTGACGGTTTTAGTGTTGCAAGAGAATTTAGAAAGATAAATAAAAAAGTGCCTATAATTTTTCTAACCGCAAAATCTCTTAAAGATGACGTGCTTGAAGGTTTTAAAGCTGGTGCAGATGATTATCTTACCAAACCATTCGACTCTGATGTTCTTTTGGTTAAAATAAGAGCTATTATAAGACGAAATTCTGGCGTAAAACCCGAAATTGAGAAAGAAGTTAAAATTGGAAAATATGTTTTTGATACAAAACTACGAACCCTAACTCACAAGGAGCAATCATTTCGACTAACACCTCGTGAAGCTGACCTGCTAAAAGAACTAATTCTCAATAAAAATAATGTTCTTGACCGTAACGAGGCTCTCAAAAAAATATGGGGAGACGATAACTACTTTAATGCGAGAAGCATGGATGTATATATCACAAAATTACGTAAGTACTTTAAAGATGATGACAAAATACAAATTAACAATATTCATGGTAGTGGATTTATTTTGGTAATGGAAGATTAGTTATTTAGGCGTAGGAAAAAGTTTTCCCAAAGATTTTACAGATGAACGCAGAGAGGAAACTAGAAAATAGTGGGTAAGTAAGTAGTTTAGCTTTTATACAAACATTTATTTACTGTAATTGTTGCAATGCGGTGTACTGCATAGTTATAGAGCATTTTAAAACGACATAGCAAAATGAAAAACAAATTACTATTAATATCCTCTCTCTTGATTTTGGTTAGTTGTCAACCGATTATGATGAAAATGTATGGAATAAAAAACCCAGACATAGAGAATGAGAAAACAATTATAAAAAAGGCACTCAAGTACAATCTTGATACATCAAATATTGTAACGGTAAACAGTAAGGATTTTCTTAATGTTCTAAATGGGCAAAGTATTCCAGACGGTGCTATTTATGACAGAAACGGAAAGTACATTGAGTATAGACAGTCTGACACATCTTGTAATGCAGGATTGTTTCAGTTTATTCCAGCGTTAAATTTGACAGACAAGTACAACCAACCAGACAATTCTGACTTGGAAACAGAGTTAAATAAATTCAGAGATTTAAATGGTAACATACTGAAGCAACCTGTGCATACTGACTTTTACTTATTGATTTACTGGACGGTATGGACTGGAAAACTGAACAAAGACCACGTGAAGGCTTGGGAAGACTTAGCACGTAAAAATAAAGACTGTAAAATTAAAGTAATTAAAGTCAACCTAGACATACAAGAATATTGGGACAAACAAGAACGAGAGAAAATCATAAAGGCTATTAGTAAAAAGAAATAAAAACGCCTATAATAGCAAATAAGCACCAGCCACAAAAATGGCATCGTGCAACTTTTTAAGTAAAGATAGAGTTAGTATCTTCGTTTAAAGCTTATAGTAAAAATGTGGCAGATTGCTTATTTGCGAACCGTTCTGAGTAATAAAAACTCTTAAAACAATCGAACAGGAAACTGAGAACAGCTTACACTTTTTCAGACTCTAACAACCAAGGTTTCACGTGTATATCTATTAAACCCGTAAGTTTTTCTTTAATGCTAAACTTTTCCTTTTTGGCGTAAACTTGTGCTTCCTCCTCTTCTTGCTTTTCAGCAGTATTTGTTATTGCGATTTCGAATTTTTTCATAGCCAGTATTGAGTTTTTTACTGTTTGATAGTTTAATTGGCTTAAAGATAAGTCCTGAACTTCGGCATTTAACATTAAACCAACTAACTTACTAAACTCTCTAATTTCGGTATCGCTGTAAAAGATAAAATTAACATTGTTACTAACATTCGCATCTTGTAACAAAATACCCATCATATTGCGTAAAGATTCTCTTATGCAGTACGAAAGTTCGGTTAATTTAACTTCAACATAAATATCCTCATAAACTGGTACATCAACAATAAAGTTGATATATTTCTTTGGCAAAAATACATATCCGTATAATTCAATAAGTTTTTTTGCTGCTTTTAATGAAACATTAAATTGATCGCTTACATCTTCTACAATTTTTGAAAAACCATAATCAATATTATTACAATATTGCATAAAATTATCCTGATACACAGAAATATATGTTTTGCTTTTGTGGAAAGAAATAATCACCGTGTCGCCTACCCATTTTGAATTGCCATTATTTGCTGTAAACGATGCAAATTCGGTGAAAGGTATAACTGACGAATAAGTAATTCCAACTTTTTTAAAGGCAGAAATTAAGTTCATGTATTTTTGAGTATTGCTTTTTATAATCGTTTTACTAACAAAATAATTCTGCAATAATGGTAAAACCGAATAATCTGAAACTTTTTTTCCATGAAATAAAAACTTAGATTGTTCAGAACAAACATCTGAAGTTGTGGCATTTGTGTTAAAGTACGATTTATTAGCAAGTTGAAGACCATGAATACTGTCGTTATTCTGTTTTTTTATAAATGATTCAACCGAAGTTTGTACAGAATAATAGTCTTCGTTAAGGATAAACACACATTCTGACTGTTCAAGCTCAAGTTCTTTTAGCTTATTACTAATTAATGTAGCTTTAAGCTCTTCAGAAATATGTCGCATAGATTGTTCCTCGAAACTTAGCCCCACAGTAAGCGTTTGGGAAACAAATAAAACCGAATTGTCTGTGATAAAAATATTAACTGTATCTCTCATAACTTAACAACTTTAAATTTAACTTAATTTTTTTTGCAAATAACGCATCTATTTATGGGGCAAATATATATTGATAATCAAATAGATAACTCAAATTAAGCTTAATTTTTACATTAAAACATTAATTAAGCACTTAATTAATTTAAAAATAAACTTGCTTAATTAATTTTAATTACTTAATTTTGACAAAACGTTTTAAACCAATGAAAAAGTAGTGGAATTTTCGTTTTCAAAAGAACCTGGTGTAATATTAATAAAGCATTTAATCTCAATAATGCCTTACGGTGTTGATATGCACGTATATTTTGCGACAAAAGACCAAAACATTTACAATGCAGTTTATCTGAATGGCAAATTAAACAAGTACGAGGTTTCGGATGATGTTGAATTAGATAAAGTCTTTGAAATTCGGAAACCACGAAAAAACACATATTCTTGGGAAATAAATAGAGAACTGCTCACTCCTATTACTGAATCAAAATCTAAAACGATTCAATTTAATATTAATAATGAAGATGACCACTCAATTCTCAGTATGCGATTTAATTCATGCCATGATAATAATAATGATGTTATTTTCATTAGCTTTAAGCCAGAATTAAGTTTTTTTGGTATTGATGGCGGTCGTATTAGCATGAATACCGAAAACAAGACGCTTATTGCCAATATGCTTTATAAATCTTCTATAGCCGTACTTGAACAAGCACAAAAAGATTTACAAAACTTAAAGCAGTTTGCCGATAAAACAAAAACAACAATAAATAGCGTAAAAATAAGTAAGGACAAACTCAAAACCTTACGAGATGAGCATCACCGAATAATTGTGAGTATTGCACAAAATTTTATCTCTGGTTTATCAAAAAAATATTCTGTTGATTTTATATTTACAGATGAGTGTATTAAATCCTTAAAGAATTTTAGCTCGAACCTACCCCGCTTGCAAAAAATAGTAGAAAATGCTGCACAATATGCCTATAATCTTAACTCATTCAATAATAGTAAAACCATTATAATTGAAGAAGAATATCTTGAATTTGACAGTTCTGATCTTGCTAATAAAGCTGCGAAAGATAAGCAAACAGTAAAAACTGTAAATAGTCGCAAACCAAATAAAAAAGAAAGAGCAGCGGCAATGTTAGATAAAATTGAAATTGCTGTAAAGCGTGTAATGGCAAATAACGAACGAATTACAGGTGTAACAGTAGGCAAAGCATTTGAGATTCCGATATCAGCGGCTGCAATAACAGATTATCTGCGTAAACATACAAAAGAAATTATTGAAATATTAGCTTCAGATTCTAGCATTTATCCCGAAGCCAGAACGCACTTCAGACCACTTCAAAATATTATTCCCGAAAAACAAATTAGTAGTAGAATTGCTTAGTTTAAATCAGATTGTTCAGGTTATTAGCTGTGTAAACAATTGAACAAATGAATAATAGAATGACAAAAAAACAAAAAAACACAGAGGAGACACAGAGGAAAATGACCTATAGTTTAGAAACATTTTGGCTAAGGTTACAACACTTAATCCACCTTCATCGCAGTATTCAAGGGGACTGAGCGTTGTGCTGCGATGCACTGAGCTTGCCAGCACTGAGCAACGCCGAAGTGTCGAAGTAAGCTTTTGTCGAAGGGGCATAAACAATTGGAATTGAAACAACTATTTACTCAATCGATTTAAAGATATATCGTTCATCAAAATCAACTTCACATTCTTTTAAGAACTTAGATACTCTTACCGAAAATTATTTTTTATCAGTACTGACCGACTAAAATTTTTAAAAAAAGTAGGGCTACTACCATAAGGGT
>CAYNKH010000159.1:0-6699 GCA_964397745.1 uncultured Bacteroidales bacterium
CTAAACTAAGTTTTTAATTTAATTATTGTCTCAAAAACCGCTTCGATTTCAAGCAAAAACATTAAATTGCTTCATCGTATTGAAGCAATTTGATTAAATTCGTTCAATGTGACTATTAAATTAACCACTCAAGATAATTATCTTGATTTATAACAGTAAATTCACTATCAGGATAAGCATCTTTCCATGATTTAGGAATTTTAGCTTTCTTTAAAGAACTCCATTTTATTTCATACGCATATAATTTTCCATCTTTTTCTTCAATTAAATCTATTTCTTGCTGTTGATAAGTTCGCCAGAAGTAATTGTTAACGAATATATTATTGTTATATTGATATTTTATTCTCTCACTAATAAGGTAGTTTTCCCAAAGTTCGCCAATATCGTTTCTTAAAGTAAGAGAATTAAAATTTGAAATAAGTGCGTTTCTTATTCCATTATCATAAAAAAACCAACGAGAAGTTTTTGTTATTTCATTACGCAGATTTCTACTAAAGCCACGTAATTTAAAAATGACAAAAACCTTGCTAAGTAAATCAAGATATTTTTCCACAGTATTTCTGCTTATCCCAACTTTCCGACCAATTTCTTCAAGAGAGACTTCTTTTCCAATTTGAAAAGCTATTAAGGTAAGTATTTGAAGAATTTTATCTGAATTTCTAATTCCATCATACTCTAAAATATCACGAAACAAATAAGAATTTATTAACTCATTGAGATATGATGCTTTTTCGTTTGAAGATTTATATTGTAATAATTCAGGATAACTGCCGAATATTAATCGTTGTTCAAGTCTAGATTTTGTTTCAATAAGATTTTCGGTTAGGGAATATTCAGATTGTGAAAAAGGATACATATAATAATCCCATTTTCTACCTGTTAATGGTTCTCCCAGCTTATTACTAAGATCAAAAACAGATGAACCTGTTGCAATAATTTTCAATCCTTCTATTGTATCAATCATTAATTTTAATGCCCTTCCGATTTCAGGGAGCTTTTGTGCCTCATCAATTATTAACAATTTTTTTGAGCCAACAAGTGCTTTAAAATTTTCTACAGTTCGGATTTTAAAAATTTCAGCAACAGCCATATCTTCTCCATTTAATAAAATATATGGCTCTGTAATATAGTTTTCTATTAGTTCTTTTATGAAAAAAGTTTTGCCTGTTCGCCTTGCTCCCAATAAAACAAGCACTTTTCCAGGAACAATATTATCTACAAAATCTGATGTGATATGTCTATGGATATACATAATTGCTTTTTTACAAATATAGAAAATTATATTTAATATTCAAGCAAAAACATTAAATTCTTTCATCGTATTGAAGCAATTTAATTAAATTCGTTCAATAGCGGCCTGTGTATTTAATGATTCTGCAACAAATTTCGATATTTTATCCAATTCTTTCATAAGCTTGCTTATAGAATCAACATTTGATATTCGTAAGGTAAGTTTTTCTTTATTTTCCTTAATCATTATATCCTTTGGATTACGTTGAATATACATTAATATATTAGCAAAAATTGGAGATGAGTAATATGATGATTGTTGATTAAGCGGGAAAAACCCAATAAACTCATTGTTTTTGATAATTATCTTCTGAAAACCAAGTTCTATGGCTTCCCACTTTAGCTTAATGATTTCAAACAGTTTTTCGGCTTCTGCTGGGATATCACCAAACCTATCTATAATCATTTCGCGATAGTTTTCGAGTTCTTCATGGTTTTTTATCTCATCAAGTTGCTTATATAATCTTATTCTTTCCGATGTACTTGTAATATAATAATCAGGAAACATTATTTCCAAGTCGGTTTCTATTTGACAATCTTTGCCCGAAGTTATTAATTGTGTTGATTTTTTGTCTTCGCCATCAAATAATCCTTTAAATTCTCCTTCTTTAAGTTCATCAATTGCCTCGTTTAGAATTTTATTATAAGTCTCGAAACCGATATCTGCAATAAATCCCGATTGTTCGCTTCCAAGAATATTTCCTGCACCTCTGATATCAAGATCTTGCAATGCAATGTTTAATCCACTACCAAGTTCGTTAAACTCTTCGATTGCTTTTAGTCTGCGTCTAGCCTCCGAAGTAAGCACATTTAGTGGTGGTGCAAGCAAGTAACAAAATGCTTTTTTATTGCTCCGTCCAACACGCCCACGCAACTGGTGTAAGTCGCTCAAACCAAAGGTGTTAGCATTGTTAATAATAATTGTGTTTGCATTAGGAATATCAACTCCATTTTCAATTATCGAAGTACTAATTAACACATCGTAATCACCTCGCATATAATCGAGAATAATCTTTTCGAGATTGCCGCCTTCCATTTGACCATGAGCAACTATGGTTTTAACCTCGGGACATATTTTATTTATCAAATTTTCTATTTCGTAAATATTTTGAATACGATTATTTACAAAAAACACTTGCCCATTTCGTCCAACCTCGTAATAAATTGCTTCTCGGATAATATCGCTATTAAATGAATGTAACTCTGTCATAATAGGTTGGCGGTTTGGTGGCGGTGTATTAATAACCGACAAATCTCTTGCTCCCATTAAAGAAAATTGCAAAGTTCGAGGTATTGGCGTTGCAGTTAGTGTGAGAGTATCAACATTAACTTTTAATTGCCTTAGTTTTTCCTTCATAGCAACACCAAATTTTTGCTCCTCATCAATAATAAAAAGCCCAAGATCTTTAAACTCAACATCTTTATTCATTAAGCGATGCGTCCCAATTATAATATCAAGTTTTCCTTCTTTAAGTTTTTCGAGAGTTTGCTTTATTTCTTTGCTACTTTTAAGACGACTAATATACGATACGTTAACAGGCATTCCTTTTAATCTTTCGGTAAAAGTCTGATAATGTTGTAAAGCCAGAATTGTTGTTGGCACAAGTACTGCAACCTGTTTACTATCACAAACAGCCTTAAAAGCCGCTCTTATAGCCAACTCTGTTTTGCCAAAACCAACATCTCCGCACACAAGTCTGTCCATTGGAGTGTCTGACTCCATATCAGCTTTAATCATATCGCTTGTTGTACTTTGATCGGGAGTATCCTCATACATAAAAGAAGATTCCAATTCATTTTGCAAGTATGAATCCTCAGAAAAAGCGTATCCTTTTTGTTCGCGACGTTGTGCATAAAGAACTATAAGATCACGAGCAATATCCTGAATATTCTTTTTTGTTTTTTCTTTAAGACGTTTCCAATGTCCCGAACCTAAACGATGAATTTTTGGTGGCTCACCGTCTTTGTCGCGATATTTTGATATTCGATGCAAGGAGTGGATATTTACAAATAAGATATCGCTATTATCGTAAATAATGCTTACAACTTCTTGAACTCGCCCATCGTTAGTGATTTTTTGTAAGCCACCAAATTTACCAACACCATTATCGATATGAACAACATAATCGCCAGGACGCAATGATGTTAGCTCCTGTATTGTAATAGCTTCTTTGCTTGTTTTTTTCTTTGTTTTATAACGATGATAACGCTCAAATATCTGATGGTCAGTATATACACAAATTCGACTCTGATGATCGACAAAACCTTTTTCAATTGTTTTTAGTATCGGATAAAATTGTATGTCTTCTCCTTTGTCTGTAAAGATATCACGCAAACGTTGTATTTGTTTTTCGCTGTTGCTTAAAATATAAGTTTTGTAAGCATTTGCATTAGTGTCTTTGAGGTTTTCAATTAATAAATCAAATTGTTTACTAAATGCAGGTTGAGGTTCAATGCCAAACTTAATTTCGTGAGTAGAATTATAAATTGATCGAGGTGCAAACTCAAGCAACTGAAAACTTTTCATCTCATCATCAAATTCCGATGGAGATAATAAACTGATTTCTGGGTTTACTATGCAAATATTTTCTTCATCATCTATTTCTTCTTTTTGATTGTCAACTTCAGCAAAACGAATATTGGCAGCTTTCCATGTTTTTTCGAGCTGATCTTTAATCATTTCGGGTTGCTCCAACCAAATTTTGCAGTTTTTATTAATAAAATCAAAAAATGAAACTTTTTCTTCGTCAATTAGATGCTCGTGTATATTTGGAACAATTGAAATTTTCTTATGTTTTCCTGTTGACAACTGCGTATTAGGGTCAAAACTGCGAATGCTTTCTACCTCATCACCAAAAAAATCAATACGATATGGCTCTTCAAAACTAAATGAAAAAACATCAATTATACTACCTCTAATTGAGAAAGTTCCAGGTTCATAAACAAAATCATTATGATGAAAGCCATATTCATTTAACATCTCGATAATAAAATCCATTGATAATTTTTCGCCAAGATGAATATCCAAGGTGTTTTTCTTAAGTTCTTTACTCTCAACGACTTTCTCAATTACTGCACCAGGATATGTAACTACAATATACGGTTTTTTGCCGGTTTTAAGTTTGTTTAACACTTCAGTTTTGAGAATTATATTGCTACGGTCGGTATTTAAGTATTCAACAGAACGTTTATAAGCACTTGGATAAAAAAGGACATACTCTTCGCCAAGAATACTTACAAGATCATCAAAAAAGTAAGAAGCCGATTCTTTATCTGGAAACAGTAAACAAGACAAATGCTTTTCTTGCAAAAAAACCGATGCAAACAAAAATGCCTTTGACGAACCTGCAAGTCCTTGGATAATTATATTTTTTTTGTCAGGAGATTTTAGCAAATTAAAAAGCATCTGCTTCTTGGTTGCTGTTGATGAGTTCCCGTCAAAAATTTCATGAACCAAATTTTTCATTTGGCAAAGATAAGCTTTTGAACTAAAATTAGTTAGTATTTTTTTGTGGATTATTAAAGAGTGTGAATTATTGGATATAATTTAAAATAGAACCTATAATTAAGTCGTAAACGACCTTTATTACTTAAAGATGGCTGTTTTTATCTAAAACTTATACTTCTTTTTCCATTTTCTTTGCTTAGTGTTATAATGAAAAAAAATTTGTGTTGTTACAAAAAAACAATTAAATTTGTTACTGATTAGAAATAAACGAGTTTTTTTTTCGTCAATTTTAGATGTTTTTTTATTTGTATTGTTCTTTAATAAGTCTGTCAAAACACTTAAAATTAAGCACTTAAGCAAGGATTGCATTCTATCTTTGTTATTGCTTCGAAAATTACTAATTCTATCAGGCTCAAAACTTTAATAATATATTTTCTTCTTTTTGAATAAAACGATGTAAGCATGAGTTTAATATTTATCTCCGGGATACGGTTTTTTGATTTTCAAAGTAACCACAAAAAGAAAAAGTTTAACACACAGCTTATTTCATGGATAGATACAGGGAAAGCACAAAGAATAGACAATCTTGGCAAGGCATTAAAATGTCAAGCATCTTATATAATTACTAAAGAAATAGCCTACGATACTCAATCAAATCTTTTGAACAAAGCCTCTAAAAATGTTTCGAATGCAATTTTAGACGCATATTCAAAATTAGAAAATTTTAAATTAAGACTTAGCCAGAACAAGCCAACAATAATAAAACCAATAGGAGATGTAAAAGTCGAAATTGCTAAACAAATAATGTAAAGTGAAACAATTGATTTGTATATTAACAATATTTTTTTGTGTTTTTGTAGGAAAAGGTCAAGACCTTAAACCTACTAAAGTATATTATCATAAGTTCTTTGATTTGCATAATAAAGAATTGGAAGAAGAAATTCTCTACGATGAAGCTATGCAGCATTTACAAAGGTCAGAACCAGACATGGCGATTGAAAAACTTTTCGAATTGTTAAATAAAATTGATCAAGACAGTGAATATACTAACCGTATTAACATTTCAATTGCCGAAGGGTATCGAGAAAAACGAGAATATCGAAAAGGATTAAATTTATTATATGCCACTATTTTAAAAGATGATTTAAATAAAAACGATGAGACTTATGCCTTTACGAGAATTGCAGCTATTTATTGCGATTGGCAGAGAACAGACATTGCAAAACACGATTCTGTAATAAAATATTCAAACTTATCAATTACAAATTCCATAATTCACGGATATCCAAATTATTTAGCAACCTCGCAAAATGAACTTGGCTTTATATATATCCAAAAAAATGAAATTCAAGTAGCAATTGATTATTTAACAAAAGCTTTAAATAATTTTCTTGCCATTAAAATGAATAATAATGCGATTGAAGTTAGTATAAACCTAAGCAATGCATATTTATACTCGAATAATTACGAAATGGCTGAGGAAGTAATAGATAAAGCCTTAACTTATTGTCCGCTAGAAAAGAATGAGAACCTACACATGCGTCTATACTTGCAAAAAGCTAAAGTTAATGAATATCAACAAGATTATAAGCTTGCTTACGAATATTTGTCAAAAGGAAGATTATTACAGAAAAAATTCTTTAATGATAGACTAGATTCGCAAATATTTGAGATGTCCGCAAAGTATGATTTAAAGCTAAAAGAAGCATATTTAACTAAAGAAAAACAAAAAGTAGCATTACATAAACGTAATATTGCTATTCTCATAATTATAATAGCAATCCTGATTATTATTCTTGTAGCGGCACTCATAATTTACCGATTAACAAGAAAATACCTAATTCAGAAACATAATGTTGAGAGAATGCAATCTGAAATATTAAAGAAGAATTTTGAAAATAAGAATATAGAGCTCTCTGGTGCAATTGCTGATGTTGTTACTTACAATAAGGTTTTAGAAT
>CAYNKH010000160.1:0-6615 GCA_964397745.1 uncultured Bacteroidales bacterium
CTATGCAAGAAACTGGAACAAGCATGATGTACACTTCGGCGGTACTTTTCTTTGGTTTCTTAATTTTTACTGCATCAAGTTTTGGTGGAACAAAGGCTTTAGGACTATTAATCTCCGTAACTCTCTTAGTTGCAATGATTTGCAATCTCGTTGTACTTCCAACAATGCTATTGTCCCTCGAAAAAAAACTAAATAAAAAGGTTTATAGAGAGCCTTTATTGCAAATATATAATGAAGAAGACGAGTTAGACCTTGATGAACTTAAAATAAAAAAATAATATGAGAACAAATGTTTCAAGACACTCATTCAAACGCAAAATACTTATTACAGGAGGTGCTGGGTTTATCGCAAGTGCACTGGCAGAAAGGCTAATTCAGGATCCCGAAAATTTAGTAGTTATAATAGACGACCTATCAACAAGTACTTTTAAAAAGGTTCCTTCCCAAGCACAAAACTTGAGGTTCATAAAGGGAGATGTGAATGATTACAAAGAAATACTTGAGGTAATGTTATCTTTTCAATTTCATTATGTTTTTCATTATGCTGCTAAAGTTGGAGTACAAAGAACTCAAAAAAACCCTGTTAGCGTTTTAAGAGACATTAAAGGCATCGAAAACATTTGCCGTATCAGTAAAAACACTGGAGTACGGAGAGTTTTTTATGCTTCCTCATCAGAAGTTTACGGAGAACCTGTCGAATTTCCACAAAATGCACACACTACACCACTAAATTCTAGATTACCTTATGCTATTGTTAAAAATCTTGGTGAAGCATATTTACGTTCATATTCTAAAGAATATAATTTAGATTTTACAATATTTAGATTCTTTAACACTTATGGGCCAAAGCAAAGTAAGGATTTCGTAATTAGTAAATTCTTAATAGCTGCTCTTAAAAATAAAGACATTACTATTTATGGTGAAGGACAACAAACCAGAACTTTTTGCTATATAGATGATAATGTTGAAGCTACAACAAAAATTGCATATAATGACTTGTTTATTAACGATGTAGTTAATATTGGCAACTCAATAGAGACTCCAATTATAGATCTTGCAAATCTGATTATAAAGAAAACAAATTCTAAATCAAAAATTATACATTTATCGCCATTAGCAGATGGAGATATGACAAGACGACTTCCTGATAATTCTGAAATGATAAAAGTAATAAACAAACCTCTTATAAGTTTAGAAAAAGGATTAGAAAAAATATTAGAAAAAGGTTTGTTTGAATTTAACTCTCTCTAATAATATGCAAGACAGCAAAATGCTCATAAAACGCTTTAATAAGGATTTATCTACACTCGATTTCGGTAAAACACCAAAAAACTTGTACGATCCTATTTATTACTCCCTAAACGTAGGTGGTAAAAGAATTCGTCCCTTACTTTGTTTAATGGCTTGTGAGCTTTTTGACGGAATATATGAAGATAGCATTTCTGCAGCTTTGGGCATTGAAATATTCCATAATTTTACACTCTTGCATGACGATATGATGGACAAAGCTCTTGTTCGCAGAGGGAAACCCGTTGTGCATGTAAAATGGGACGAAAACATCGCTCTACTAAGTGGAGACGCAATGTCAGTAATTGCATATAAATATATCTGTAAATCAAAAAATAATTTGCGTGATATTTTAGACGTTTTTTCAAAAACAGCCTTAGAAATATGTGAAGGACAACAATACGACATGAATTTTGAAACCACCACAAATGTAAGCGAAGAGCAATATCTGAAAATGATAAAATTAAAAACGGCTGTATTATTAGCAGCAAGTCTTAAAATTGGTGCTATTACAGCAAATACGACTAAAAAAAACACAGAATATATATCCAGTTTTGGCGAAAACCTCGGCATGGCATTTCAATTACAAGACGACCTTCTTGATACCTTTGGAAACCCCGACATATTTGGAAAAGAAATCGGTGGAGATATAATTGCTAATAAAAAAACATATCTACTAATTAAAGCACTAGAATTAGCAAACAAAGAACAAAAACAAAAACTTAACTATTGGTTGTCAAATAAAGATTTTAACCCAAAAGAAAAGATTGAGACTATTATATACATATTTAAGGAATTAAATGTACATAAACATTCTGAAAATCTTATGAACAAATACTTTGAAACTGCTTTTAAAAGTTTTGATAAAATAGAAGTTGCATCTTCAAAAAAAGAGGTTTTATATAATTATGCTCATTCTTTAAAACAACGAGATTTCTAAACATTTGAAAGCCAAATTGAGTCTTATTAGAGGTATTTAAAAAAACATAAATCTGTATAATTATATAATTTTATGTTAAAATTACAATAATATGTCCTTTGTTGTTTTGTTTTGTAAATAAAGTTTCTAATTTTGTTTGAAAATAATTTTAGTTTTATAATAATGAGTCAGACTATAGGTGAAATTGTGCAGGTAATCGGACCTGTAATTGACGTGAGTTTTGAAAAGTCAGGAACAGATATTCCTCAAATTTACAATGCACTTGAGATTAAAAAAGAAGACGGCAGTACTCTTATAGTTGAGTGCCAACAGCATATTGGCGAACATACAATTCGTACAATTGCGATGGATTCAACTGACGGATTAAGTCGTGGAATGAAAGTATATGACACTAAAATTCCTATTAGAATGCCAATTGGCGACCAAGTTAAAGGTCGTTTAATGAACGTTGTTGGAGACACAATAGACGGTATGCCTCAGCTATCAAAAAAGGATGGTTATCCAATACATCAACAGCCTCCAAAATTTAAAGACCTTAGCACCGAAATCGAAGTTCTTTATACAGGTATCAAAGTTATCGACTTAATTGAGCCATACTCAAAAGGTGGTAAAATTGGTTTATTTGGTGGAGCTGGTGTTGGAAAAACAGTTTTAATTCAGGAGCTTATTAATAATATTGCTATTGGATACGAA
Source organism: uncultured Bacteroidales bacterium (assembly GCA_964397745.1). Lineage (GTDB taxonomy): Bacteria > Bacteroidota > Bacteroidia > Bacteroidales > ML635J-15 > Bact-19. The sequence continues at coordinate 2,921 of CAYNKH010000160.1, forward strand.
GGATTATCTGTTTTTGCTGGTGTTGGAGAACGTACTCGTGAAGGAAATGACCTTTTACGTGAAATGATTGAAGCAGATATCGTAAAATACGGAGACGAGTTTAAAGAAAGCATGGAACAAGGTTCGTGGGATTTGGATAAAGTAGATTTTAAAGAACTCGAAAGCTCAAAACTATCAATGGTATTTGGACAAATGAACGAACCTCCAGGAGCTCGTGCTCGTGTAGCATTATCAGGCTTAACAATTGCCGAAAGTTTCCGCGATGGTGTTAGTAAAACTAGCGGTAGAGATATACTTTTCTTTGTTGATAATATTTTCCGCTTTACACAAGCTGGCTCAGAAGTTTCGGCACTTCTTGGACGTATGCCGTCAGCGGTAGGTTATCAGCCTACATTAGCAACCGAAATGGGCGAAATGCAAGAGAGAATTACATCAACAAAAACAGGTTCAATCACATCTGTACAGGCGGTTTATGTTCCTGCTGATGACCTTACCGACCCTGCACCTGCTACAACCTTCTCGCACTTAGATGCTACAACAGTTTTAAGCCGTAAAATTGCTGGATTAGGAATTTATCCTGCGGTTGACCCATTAGACTCGTCGTCAAGAATATTATCTGCCGAAGTTGTTGGGGAAGATCATTATAACACAGCACAAAAAGTTATCAATATTTTACAAAGATACACCGAACTCCAAGATATTATTGCTATTCTCGGTATGGACGAGCTCTCTGATGAAGATAAATTAATCGTGCATCGTGCAAGAAGAGTACAACGTTTCTTGTCGCAACCTTTCCATGTTGCCGAAGCATTTACTGGATTAAAAGGAGTATTGGTTAAAATTGAAGATACAATAAAAGGATTTAACATGATTTTGGATGGAGAAGTTGACCATCTGCCCGAATCTGCATTTAACCTTGTAGGTACAATAGAAGATGCTATCACAAAAGGTGAAGAAATTCTTGCTAAATCAAAACAATTATGAGAGTCGAAATAATAACACCTGAAAAAAGCCTATTTGTTGGAGAAACCACAATGATACGTGTACCTGGAACTAAAGGCTCTTTTCAAATACTTAACAATCACGCTCCTATTGTCTCAACACTCGAAAAAGGTATTATTACCATTCGAAAACCAGACGATCAGGAAATTACATTTAATATTAATAGCGGATTAGTTGAGTGCAAAAAAAATAAAATCATAATTCTCGTAGAATAATTCAATATTTATTAAACCTTTTAAAGACTTTTCGGTCTAAGTAACTTAATCATATTCTCATATAATTAATGAAACATTTATTTATTTTAAGTTTAGCGATATTATTTTTTAATTTTAGTTTCGCTCAAAATCCTCACGCTGGAAAGCACAGTAATAATAAAGCAACTGATGGAGTGATTTCTGGCTATGTACTCGAAAAAAACAATGGGACTCCTATTGAATTTGCAAATATAGTAATATATAGTAAAAAAGATTCGAGCATTGTAAACGGTGGTATCACAAACAAAAATGGCTATTTCAAAATTGATAAAATAAGATACGGCAAATTCTATGTTGAAGTAAATTTTATCGGATATGGCAAACATACTATACCCGAAATACTTATCAGACCCGATAGCAAAGAATTAAACCTTGGTAAGATAAACCTTGCTATCAACGCCGAAATGCTAAATGAAATTAGCGTTGAAGCAAACGTCAACAATGTTGACTATCGTCTTGACCGAAAAGTAGTAAATGTGAATCAGGATATAATTTCTGCTGGTGCAAGTGCGGTAGAAGTTTTGGAAAACGTACCCTCAGTCGAAACAGATATGGACGGCAATGTAAGCCTTAGAGGAACAGAGAGTTTTCTTGTCCTTGTTGATGGACGACCAAGCCCTATACAAGGCAGCGAGGCTCTGCAACAAATCCCTGCAAACACTATTGAGTCAATAGAAATTATAACTAACCCTTCGGCAAAATATGAAGCAGATGGCGTTGGAGGCATAATAAATGTTGTCTTAAAAAAAGAAAAACGTAAAGGATATAATGGACAAATATCTGCAAACTACGGAACTTACAACTCGTATGGAGCAAATGCTCTCTTTAATTTTAGAACAAATAAAATCAATTTCTTTATTGGAGGGGAATATGGTAACAGAATATTTGAAGGAGATGGATTAAGTAATAGAATAACTAAACTTAACGATGATACTAGCTTTAATTTGAATAATACATCCACTAATTATCACAGACGCCAATCGGGTAGTGGTAGAGCTGGATTAGACATCTATCTAAATGATAGTGAGATTATTACAATTTCGGGACGCTATGGAATTAGCGGATTTGGCAGAGGAGGTGAAACTTGGGCAGAATCCTTTTATCTTGCTGGCGAGAATCAATATAATCAATACTATTACCTTTCAGAAAACGACATGCTGGCTCAAAGATCATATTTCTCAGGTGATATTAATTACATGAAAAACTTTAAAAAAGCCGGACACGAACTGCAAATTTATGGTAGTATTTCGGGAGATGCCAAGGACGAAGACAGCCATTACAACGAAGAAGAAACTGATTTTGAAGAAAATCCAGTAGGAAATATAATATCTGAATACCGTAATGTTGAAATAGGTAATGGTAACACAATTACAGGAAAAGCAGATTATGTTCTCCCTCTGTTTACACAAGCTAAATTCGAAGCTGGCTATCAAATTAAATATTCAGCCGAAGACAATGACTATCGTTTACAAACATTAACTGCAAATGAATGGATAGATGATCCAACTCAAGTAAACCCTTATATATATTCACAAAATATACAATCGGGATATATAATGTTTTCAAATTTTTGGAATAAACTTGGGTATCAGTTTGGTCTGCGCACAGAATATACCGATAGGTTATTTCACCAAACAGAAACAGACAAAAAATGGCAATACGACAAGTTTGACTTTTTCCCGTCAGTACATTTATCTTATCAGCTACCTGCCGATATGCAGTTATTAGCAAGCTACAGTCGGCGTTTAGAACGACCCAGAGGGTGGTATCTGGATCCTTTTGTTAAGTTAATTGATCCTAATAATATTAGACAAGGCAATCCAGATTTGCTACCTGAATACACCAACTCTTTCGATTTAAGTGTTCAAAAGAAATTTGGTTCAAACTTTATTTCATTAGAAGGATATGCACGACAAACAAATAATAAAATAGAGCGCATTACCAATGTCTATGAGCCAGACCCAAGCATTTACTTAATGTCATTTGACAATATTGGTGAAGATTTATCAATAGGAGGAGAACTAATGGCAAACTTAAACCTCACAAGTTGGTATAATTTGAATTTAAGCGGAACCGTTTATTATTATGAAATAATGTCCGAAGAATATAACTCTAGCAACACTATTACTTGGCGAACGCGATTAAATAATACATTCCGACTAAAAAAATCGGGAACAAGCATTCAAGCAGGAGCTTTTTATCGTGGTCCATCAATTTCGGCACAAAGTACCCGAGAAGCAATGTGGATGGCAAATATTGGTGTAAGACAAGAGTTTCTTGACCGCAAACTTTCTGTTAGCCTGAATGTACGCAACGTATTTTTAACCATGAAACGCGAAACTATCACAGAAACTGCAAATATTTATTCGTATAGCCTAAGAGAACCAAAAATGCCAATGTTTAACATCTCGATTACATATAAAATTAACGATTTTAAGA
>CAYNKH010000161.1:0-6613 GCA_964397745.1 uncultured Bacteroidales bacterium
GTTTAGGGTTTATAAAATCGAACAACATTAAGAAATTGAAGTAAAAATAATTTTGAAAATATAATGAAAAAAATAGGAACATTAGTTTTATTTGTGCTTTTGGCAGCAGTTGCCGGATTTGCTCAGGAAACAGATACCGTTTTACAAAAGAAACCGGATCTTCCTGTAATAACATTAACCGATTCTGATTTTGATGATAATGAATCGCAAGATATTTCGGGTTTACTTAGTTCATCAACAGATGTTTTTGTAAACACTGCTGGCTATACATTTGGTCAAGCACGTTTTAGAATCAGAGGTTATGATAATCGCAACACTTCTGTATTAATTAACGGAATATATGTAAATGACGCCGAAACCGGGCGTCCGTATTATGGTAATTGGGGAGGTTTAAATGATGTAATGAGAAACAAAGTTGTTACACCAGGATTATTATTCTCCGATTATTCGTTTGGTGGAATTGGCGGGACTACAAATATTATTACTAGAGCATCTGAACAAAGACCAGGTACAAGCGTTTCGTACTCAGTAGCAAACAAGTCTTATCGCAATCGTGCAATGATAACTCATTCAACTGGACTAATGGATAACGGTTGGGCATTTACTTTATCGGGTTCATCACGTTGGGCACAAGAAGGGTATGTTCGTGGTGCGTTTTACGAAGCCTACTCGTATTTTTTAGCCGCCGAAAAAAAGATTAACGACAAACATAGCATTGGCTTAACTGTCATGGGTTCTCCCTCGAGACGTGGAAAAGGTGGTGTAGGAACAGCCGAAATTTATGAGTTGTCAGGAGATAATTTTTATAACCCAAACTGGGGATATCAAAATGGAGTGATGAGAAATGCACGAGTTGGAACATTTAATCAGCCTCGAGCAATGCTTTCTCATTACTGGGAAATTAACCCAACAATGAAATTAACCACATCGGCATCATATATGGCTGGTCGTGGTGGCTCTACTGCATTAAACTGGTATGACGCAGCAGACCCAAGACCCGATTACTATAGAAATCTACCTAGCTATTATGAGGGTAGAGATGAACTACAAGTCAATTATCTAACAGATATGTGGCAAAATAGTGAAGATTTCCGCCAGCTTGACTGGGATTCATTTTATGATGCAAATCGTAAAAACTTATATACAGTTGAAAATGTAGGAGGCGTAGATGGAGTTAATGAGACTGGTAACAGAGGTAAATATATTATTGAGGACAGAAGATATGACCTAAAAAGATTCGACTTTGCAACATTATTTAGTAAAGAATTGACCGAAAACACTAAATTAGTTGCAGGATTTAATCAAATGTCAAGTGAAACACATAGTTACAAACTTGTTGAAGACTTATTGGGAGCAGACTGGTGGCTAGATATTGACCAATTTGCAGAACGCGATTTTAATGATGACTACATTATACAAAGTGATGTAGATAATCCCAATAATATTGTTAGAGAAGGCGAAAGCTTTGGATACGACTATTTAACAACTATTAATAAATCAAACGTATTTGCACAAGCCGAAGCAAAACTTAAAAGAATAGACTTCTTTGGTGGCTTTGACCTTTCATACACTGAGTTTTGGAGAACAGGTAATATGAGAAATGGTAAATTCCCTGCTGCCTCATTTGGTAACTCGCCAACTCATAAATTTTTGAATTATGCAGTTAAGGCTGGTGCTAATGTTAAAATAACAGGAAGAAATTTTGTGTTACTAAATGCTTCTTATCGCACAGTAGCTCCTTATACCAGAGATGCTTTTGTTTCTCCACGCACAAGACATCATGTAGTCGATAATTTGACAAGTGAAAAAATTTATACAGGAGACCTAAGTTATTTTTACCGCTCACCGATGTTACAAGCAAAAATAACAGGGTTTTACACCAAATTCGAAGATGGCATTGACTCTCATAGTTTTTACCACGATGAGTTAAGGACATTTGTTAATTACGCAATGACAGAAGTTGATAAGGTACATTATGGAGGCGAATTAGGTATCGAAGCAAAAATTACTTCAACTATTTCTGCAACTTTTGTTACTGGTTACGGTAAATATTTATACGACAGCCGACCATTAGTAACAATTACTCAAGATAACAGCTCCGAAATTCTTGCCGAAAACAGAACAGTTTATATAGAAAATTATCATGTTGGCTCAATGCCAGAATTTGCAGCTTCTGTAGGTGGAAAATACAATGCTCCTAAATACTGGTTTGTTGGTGTTAATGCAAACTATTTTGCAGAAAGCTATATTAACTTAAACCCTGAAAAGCATACTGCCGAAGCATTAGATATTTATGTAACTGATGATCCTCAAATTTCTAGTATTTTAGAACAAGAAAAACTTGAACCTGGTTTTACTTTAGATATTTGGGGAGGAAAATCTTGGCGAATAAATGACTATTCAATAGGATTTACTTTAAGTGTTAATAATATATTAGATAATACAGATCTTATTACTAACGGTTTTGAGCAATACAGATTTGACCAATCAGATATTAACAAATTTCCAAATAAATATTTTCACCTTTATGGTAGATCATATTTCTTAAATGTATATTTCAGATTTTAATTAAAAATAATAATAAAATGAAAACAAGATATATTTTTATAGTTGCAGCAGTTTTAATTACAGCTTTTCTTATGACAAGTTGTGATGAGGAACTTGATACTCCGCCAATAGCCACTGTAGATCAAAGCAAAGTTCTTACAATTGCAGATATTTACAAAATGCGCATTGATAGTGGCGACAATTACATGATTAAAGATAACTATATGCTTTATGCAACCGTCACAATGGACGATGTTGAAGGCAATATATACAAAGAAGCTTATGTGGAAGATACTTCGGGAGGACTAAATCTTTATAAGTTGACCTATCCCGAAACTATTAAAGTTGGGGAGTATATTCGCATAAATCTAAATAGAACTTACATTAAAGATTACAGTGGAAAAATTGAGCTTATTTTTGATAGTATCTTAGACACAGACAAAAATATTGTCGTTCAACATGCTAATGCCCCGATAGCCCCCGTGCCAGTAAGTATTGCAGATATTGAAACTGGTAACTATGAATCTAAACTTGTAGAAGTACAAGGAATTCAATTTGTTGAAAGTGAATTAACAAACACATATTACAATCCTCTAGGATCAGTGCCTTTCGATCAGAATAGGTTAGCTGAAGATAGTACAGGAAGAACAATAATTATCAGAACAAGCGAATATGCTGACTTCGCAAATGACAGTGTTCCCAAATTTAGCGGCAAAATGGTTGCAATAGCTACAAAATATCGTTATTCGGGCGGTGATGTAGTGTGGCAATTATTAGTAAGGTCAATAGACGAGGTTGATATGACTGAACCAAGGTTTTAACAAAAATTAAAAAAATTATATCGTGAAAAAAACATTTATAATAAGCAGTTTAATTCTAACAAGTTTGATACTTGTTTTGAGTAGTTGTATCCACAACGAATTCGAAGAACCACCTGTAAATACTATTCCCGTAGGAGCCGTGTTTACCATACAAGATTTATATAATATACATAATAGTGATAGTGTAGCCCTAACTAATTATAAATTTACTGAAGATTTTTCTGTTTATGCAGTTGTTACTATGGACGACAAATCAGGGAATATTTATAAATCGGCTTATATACAAGACGGTACTAAAGCCATTAATTTACATTTATTGTCATCAGGAGGTTTGTATGAAGGTGACTCAATACGTATTTTCCTTAAAGGCTTAGTCCTCGGCGATTATAGGGGTACAATGCAGCTCGACTCTGTACATGTTGATGACAATATTGTTAAAGTTTCAACACTAAAACATAAAGTCCCCGAGATTGTTACTCTTGCGGAAATAAACACAGATCAGTATCTCGCTAAATTAGTAAAACTAGAAAATGTGCAATTTATCGATGAAGAACTAGGTAAAACTTATGCAAATAAAGAAGATCTTATTACAGAAAATAGAACTTTAGAAGATGAGTTTGGAGGGACAATTCTTGTTCGTACAAGTGGATATGCAGGATTTGCAGGAAATAAAATTCCTGAAGGCAGAGGCTCCTTAATAGCCATTTTAAGTAAATATAATGATGACTATCAACTATATATTCGTAATTTAAGTGAGGTGAATTTTAATAAAAACCGGTTTGGTGTTTATGATACAGTTTTCCATACTAATTTTGAAGGTATTGAAAACTTAACCCCTGTTAGCCTAGAGAACTGGGAAAACTATCAAGAAATAGGAACTGTATCCTGGATGGGTTCAAGCGGTGGAGCCAATGCAACAGTAAACATAACCGGAGATGGCTTAGAAAACAAAACATGGCTTATACTACCCCAACTTGAACTAAATGGAGCAAAACTACAATTTAGAACACGAGCAGGAAATAATACTGGAGCAAGTTTAAAAGTTTACGTATCTAATGATTACGACGGGCTAGGAAATGCAGAAAATGCTACCTGGACAGAATTATCTGCCATTATTGGAACAGCACCAGCAAGTGGTTTTGGAGACTGGGCACAATCTGGTACTGTTGATTTGTCTGACCACAATGGCCAAGCTTATATTGCTTTTAAATATGTAACAGAAACAGGACAAAAAGGATTATATTATTTAGATGATATTATAATTTACAAAGAATAAATAACAACTAAGGGTGGATTATCCACCCTTTTTTTCCCTATGAAGCAAATTGTTATATTTATATTTTTGCTCACTTTCAATGTCGGGCAACTGCTTTCGCAAGTCGAGAAAGACAGCTTAAATACAATATTATTAGAAATAGAGCTTTTAAACACAAAGCGTGATAGTTTGCTTGATTTAATTGAAACAATTAAACTTAATGATTTAAAATCTAGTTTGTTAGATAATGGTATTCCAGAATTACTTGAAGGAGAAGAGCTTATTTGTCACTCGGCTTATTGTCTTGTTTATAACGAAGATCACGAAATGGCAAAATGGGTAGCACATATTTTAAGCCGTGAAATTGTACATGGCAATGTTTCTCGAACAAACGATTTTAGAGAGGACAGCCTTATAATTACAGGCTCAGCACAGGAAGCCGACTATTTTACAAAAGAAAAGTTAGAAACTGGAAAATATGAATATGACGGGTACGGTTACGACCGTGGACATTTAGCACCCTCGGCAGACTTTAGGTGGTCCGAAAAAGCATTGTCCGAATCTTATTATTACTCAAATATGACTCCTCAGTTACCTGAGTTTAATAGGGAAATTTGGGCTGATCTCGAAAGCTTCTTAAGAGCTTATATTTATAACAATCCTAATAAAGACCTTTACATTATTACTGCACCAGTTTTAACCGATGATTTGCCCAAACAAAGCCGTAGTGTAAACAATATGTCAATCCCTGAACTGCACTACAAAATTGCTGTTGACTTTGAAGATGAAAAGGGAATAGCTTTTTTAATTCCGCAAAACCATGATGACTATCCAATTGAGACTTATGTTGTAAGTATAGATTCTATAGAAGCCTTAACAGGTATAAATTTTTATCCGAATTTAACTCAGGAGCAAGAAAGTAGAATTGAGGCGAACTCTGATATTTCGTTATGGCGGAGTGGAAAAGCAAAAAATGATGTTACTCCCATGCGACCCGAAGATTTACCGAGAAATTCTTACAACACAGTACAAGCAAAACAATTTTATGATTATCCGAAGGATGTTAGTATTTGTGGAACCGTTGTTAGCACAACTAAATCGAGGAATGGACACATTTTTATTAATCTTGATAAATCTTTCCCAAATCAAATATTTTCCGCTACTATCTGGAAATCGAATATTATAAATTTTAGCTACGAACCTGAGGTGTTTTTATTAAATAAACAAGTTTGTATCAAAGGCAAGGTTAAAGAATATCAAGGTACTCCGTCTATTTATCCAGATAATGAGAGGAAAATTAGGATTATTGAATAGGCATGGGATTCCAGCACCCATTAATATCAAATCTTTTGCGAATATATTGAATTTACAAAAAACAGATAAACACTATCCCGCCTTCATTTGTATATTATCTCTATGTTCCATCACTCAATATAAATAAGGTAAACTATGCAATTAAGCACATAATTGACTACATACAATAATCAAAACAAAAATAAACAACAATTTGTATTAACAATAGATTTACATTGCATGAACTTTAATTTTCCGCATAAACCTGATAATCACCGAATTTGGGTGAAACAAAGACACATCATCAAACTCAAAAAACATAAAACAATAAGTATCAAAGCAGAATTTCCTAACCCAATCCAACGCAAAACCCTCGCAAAATACATAGAAATTAAAAAATAAATAACAGATGGCAGGTGGCGGTGTAGTTCAACCTGTAATACTCGCTGGGTGCTGCGCACCGCTCATATTACTGTTTATTGTATGCTGGGCTTTATTCATTATCAATTATTTACAAAACATAAACCGTACAATCGAAGCACTGCTGTTCCCGAAAAAATTAGTTTTTAGGGTCGGCAAAATAGCGTTGACAAAGACATACTTATTGACAAGTTTTGGTCGTGTGATGGGTTTTCTGAGCGACTGGATATTCTGGACTAAACTGACCCCTCTAAACCAGAGTTGAAAATTGACAAAA
>CAYNKH010000162.1:0-6593 GCA_964397745.1 uncultured Bacteroidales bacterium
TACTTTATTCACGAAAGGGCGTGGAATGTCGTACGATGGGGGAAAATGCGTGTTTATGTGAGACATTATAACATGATTCGTCGTCGAGTTGTAAGAAAAATGTTAATTTCGCTGAATTCTTCAGTTGATTAAAGAAAAATATGAAAAAAGCTGAACTTTTAAATAAAATTGAGAAATTAGAGCTAATAGAGAAAATTAGATTTATCGCAAATGCTTTTCCAAACAAACTTGTGTTTACAACAAGTTTTGGAGTTGAAGATCAGGTAATTACCGATATGATATTCGATAATGATATTAATGTTAATGTCGTGAGTCTTGATACTGGTCGCCTTTTTGAAGAAACTTATAAAGTATTTAACGCAAGTTTAGAAAAATACAATAAAAAAATTAAGGTTTATTATCCTAAAACAGAGGCAGTTGAGAAGCTTGTTTCTGAAAAAGGTCCTCTTAGTTTTTATGAATCTATCGAAAATCGCAAAGAATGTTGTAATATCCGCAAAGTTGAACCTTTAAAACGTGCTTTAGCCGGCATGGAATGTTGGATTACTGGAATTAGAGCAGGTCAATCTTCAGGACGAACACAAATGGAAATGATTGAAGATGATAAAGCTTATAATTTGCTTAAAATGAATCCGCTTTTTGATTGGTCTTTGGATGATGTAATGAAATATTTAAAAGAAAAAAATGTTCCTTATAACAGTTTGCATCATAAAGGATTTGTTAGTGTTGGATGCGCGCCGTGTACACGAGCGGTTAAACCTAGTGAGGATTTTAGAGCTGGTAGATGGTGGTGGGAAAACAATTCAGGAAAAGAGTGTGGATTACATACAAATGGGAAATAAATTATTAAAAATATTAAATAATGAGTGATTTTAAAATTAACACAAATCATTTAAAACTGTTAGAAGACGAAGCAATTTTTATAATGCGTGAAATCGCTGCACAGTTTGAAAACCCCGCTTTATTATTTTCGGGAGGAAAAGATTCTATAGTTTTGGTACATCTTGCACGTAAAGCTTTTTGGCCTGCGAAAATCCCTTTTCCATTAATGCACATAGATACTGGACATAATTTTGACGAAACAATTGAATTTCGCGATAATCTGGCTAAAGAATTCGGCTGTGAGTTAATTGTAAAATATGTGCAAGATTCGATTGACCAAGGAAAAGCTATTGAGGAAAAAGGAGTAAACGCAAGTAGAAACAAACTCCAAACAGTAACACTTCTTGATGCAATTGAAGACGAAAAACTCGATTGTGCAATTGGTGGTGGCAGACGTGATGAAGAAAAAGCACGTGCAAAAGAGCGTTTCTTTTCACATCGTGATGACTTTGGACAATGGGATCCTAAAAACCAGCGACCCGAATTATGGAATATTTTTAATGGACGAAAAAATATGGGCGAGCATTTTAGAGCTTTCCCAATAAGTAATTGGACAGAACTTGATGTGTGGCAATATATTATGTACGAAAAAATTAAACTTCCAAGTTTGTATTATACACATAAACGTAAAGTTTTTGAACGTGATGGAACTTGGTTGGCGTGGGCTCCTTTTATGGAATTAAAACCTACCGAAACAGTTCAAAACCTTGATGTCAGATGTCGAACAATTGGTGATATAACTTGTACAGGAGTTACGCTTTCCACTGCAAATACTCTTGATGAGATTGTTACTGAAATTGCCGCATCCAGAATTACAGAAAGAGGTGGGCGTGCTGATGACAAGAGGAGCGAGGCCGCTATGGAAGACCGAAAAAAAGAAGGGTACTTCTAAAATATGCAATTGCTGAGAATTATTGCGCTTAAAGCTTTAGTTGTTAGTACAATAAAAAAGTAAAATAGATTTGTGTTTAAAGAAAAGAAAAAAATGGAAAATATTAAACCTGAAATAGGATTATTAAGATTTACAACGGCTGGTAGTGTTGATGATGGTAAAAGTACACTTATAGGAAGATTATTATACGATAGTAAATCAATTTTTGAAGACCAACTGGATAATATTACAGAAACATCAAAAAGAAAAGGAAACGACGAGGTCGATCTTTCTCTTTTAACTGATGGCTTGCGTGCCGAAAGAGAACAAGGAATTACCATAGATGTCGCTTATAGATATTTTTCTACGCCTAATCGCAAATTTATTATTGCCGATACTCCTGGACATATCCAATACACACGAAATATGGTTACTGGAGCATCTACAGCCGATGTGGCCGTAATTCTTATTGATGCTCGTAATGGCGTAATTGAACAGTCTGTAAGGCATACTTTTATCGCATCCTTGCTTGATATGAAACACATTATTTTTTGTGTCAATAAAATGGACTTAGTAGATTTTTCTCAAGAGCGTTTTAATGAAATAAATAAAGAGATAAAGGAATTGTCAGAAAAAGTCGGAGCAAAAAGCATTCATATTATTCCTATTAGTGCAAAATTTGGCGATAATGTTGTTGATAAATCCGAAAATCTAAAATGGTTTAATGGTAGCACGCTTTTAAATTTGTTGGAAACTGTAAGAATTGCAGACGATTATAATAGTAAATATGTGCGTTTCCCTGTGCAATATGTTATTAGACCTCAATCTGATGAGTATCACGACTTTAGAGGTTATGCCGGTCGCCTTGCTGGTGGACAAATATTTGTTGGCGATAAAGTTACAGTACTGCCTTCGATGCTTACAAGCAAAATCAAAAGTATAGAGGACTTTGGAAACGAACGGTACGATGCTAAATCAGGTGATTCGATTACTATTTGTCTCGAAGATGACATAGATATTTCACGTGGTAATATGATTGTGCCATCAGAAAATTTGCCCGAGCTTGCAAAAGAATTTAATGTTATGCTTTGTTGGTTTAACGAAAAACCTCTGCAGATAAAAAGTAAATATATTCTTCGCCATTCGACAAACGAAGTTAAAAGTGTTTTATCTGAGGTAAATACAAAACTAAATATTAATACTCTTGAAGAGGACACAGACAAGAAGGAAATTAAAATGAACGATATTGCTAATGTTACGATTAAGCTTGCATCACCAATATTTATTGATGACTATAAGTTAAATAATGTTTCAGGTAGTATTATTTTAATTGATGAAGCAACTAACGAAACTGTTGCTGCCGGAATGGTTGTAAAATAGAAAAACCGTTTTGTGATATTTGTGGTAAAACCAAAATAAATGATGCTAAATTACCAATCAATTGAAAAATAATAATAATTTTGTGAAAATAATTTGAAAATAATTATAATAATGGACGAAGACTCGTATCATAGTGTATTAAAAGTGTTAAAACATCTGTAAGGGAATTCGTGTTTCCTTATAGAACCAAAAAGTAAGGAGGCAAAATATGATTTTATCCAAAATCGATTTTCGAGATTTTATTAAGAACAAAAAGTGGGAAGTATTAACAAAATCACTAAATGAATTAGATTTTGTTGAACTAGCTAATCTTGCTGAGGAAATCTCTGATGCTGAGGTAGTTGTTTTATTTAGACTTTTAAATCGTAAATTATCTAAAGAGGTGTTTCAGCTTCTTTCTTTTGCAAAACAAGAGCAAATTATTAATGGTTTGCTTCAAAATGAACAAAAACTCTCAAATCTAATAAATGATATTGAACCAGATGATAGAACTGCTCTCCTAGAAGAATTGCCAAGCAATACATCTCAACAATTAATACAACTTCTATCGCCTAAAAAGTGGAAAATTGCGATTCAGCTCTTAGGCTTTCCCGAGGATAGCATTGGGCGTTTAATGACACCTGAGTATATCGCTGTTAAGCCTGAATTTACAATTAATCAAACATTTGAACATATTAGGAAATTTGGACAAGATTCTGAAACATTAAATGTTATTTATATAGTAGATGATGAGCATAAATTAATAGACGATATTAAAACTAGAGAAATCCTACTTGCCGCACCTCAGCAGACAATCGAAGAACTAATGGACAATCAATTTGTTGCACTTAGTGCAACTGATGACCAAGAGACGGCTGTTAAAAAATTTAGAGATTATGATAGAGTCGCTTTGCCAGTTATTAGTAACGATGGAATACTGATAGGTATTATAACTGTAGATGATATAATGGACGTAGAAGTTGAAGAAGGTACTGAAGATTTTCATAAATTTGGTTCGTTTCACTCTGCCGTTGCTAATCCTTTAAAGGCAAGAGTTTTTAACTTATATAAAAATAGGATTTTTTGGTTATTGGCATTAGTTTTTATGAATATTTTCTCTGGAGCTGCAATTTCAAGTTTCGAAAATGTTATTCAATCAGCAATATCGTTGATTTTCTTTTTACCACTTTTAATTGATAGCGGGGGAAATGCTGGTGCTCAATCAGCTACACTAATGATTCGCTCTTTGGCTATTGGCGATGTGAAAATTTCTGATTGGTACAAGTTAATTGTGAAAGAGCTGCTGGTTTCATTGTTATTAGGTGTTACAATGGCGGCGGCGGTTGCTGTTATCGCAGGTTTTAGAGCCCCCGAAATAGTTGTGATTGTTGCCTTATCTATGGTATTAACGGTAATGACAGGTAGTTTACTAGGATTGCTTTTACCTTTTATCTTTACAAAAATGAAGATTGACCCAGCAACCGCAAGTGCACCCTTAATAACATCTATTGCGGACATTTCTGGAGTGTTAATTTATTTCTCACTAGCAACTAAGTTTTTAGGACTTTAATGATAAATATAGTCCCTTTTTGAGACTATAGCAATTCACCCTATTCGCTCGGTTTCTTGCTCAGTTATATAAGCTATGATGCAATATATCAAATTGGTATGACTTGTCGAAATGTAAAGAGTTAGATCGTTTTTTTTATGATATTCAAACCCTCGGAACCGTATCACAGAATCACACTCTCCCCCTCCAAAATCAGTTATTATTTTAACAGTAAAGCAATTTGTTAAATTGTTGGCACTAAAAATACTTATATTTGCAAAAAATTATTGTTATGAAATATTTATCCATATTTATAATCTCTATTCTTTTGATTTCATGTCAAACTAAAGAGAAAAAAGAATACCGCTTTTACGAAGGACCAATACAAGGAACAACATTCCATATTACTTATGAATGGCATACCGATTTGTCAGAGCAAATAGACAGTCTCTTACAGGCATTCAATAAGTCTCTCTCAAATTTTGATCCCAATTCTCATATTTCAAAAATCAATAAAAACGAAACTAACGAACTCGATGCTCTCTCTTTTGAAATGCTAGAGACTGCACGTATGGTTTATGAAAACACAAATGGTGCATTTGATATAACTGTCGCTCCAATAGTGAACGCTTGGGGATTTGGTTGGACAGGAAAATCCGAAAATATAATCCCTGACAGCCTGACAATTGACTCTCTTTTGCAGTTCGTGGGGATGAATAAAATTAAAATTCAAAATTCTAAACTAATTAAGGACAATCCAAATACTATGATAGTTACAAATGCTATTGCCAAGGGACTCTCGGTTGATTATGTTTCAGATTATTTGTTTAAATTAGGATTGGAAAATTTTCTTGTCGAAATAGGAGGAGAAATATACTGTTTTGGCGAAAATCAAAATGGTAAATCTTGGCGAATCGGCATTGACAAACCAATCGAAGGAAGTAGCGAATACAATCGCGAAAATCAGATTATTATCACTCTTTCAGGCAAAGCTATTGCTACCAGCGGTAATTATCGCAGATATATAGAATCGGGTAAAGAAAAGTTTGGACATTCGATCGATCCTCGAACAGGACACTCCGCATTAAATTCAGTTTTAAGCGTTTCGGTAATTGGTTACAATTGTATGGAATGTGATGCTTTTGCAACCGGATTTATGGTGGAGGGATTAGAAAAATCAATTCAAATTACTGAAAGTATCGATAATATTGAAGCCTATTTTATCTACCTTGATAAAGACAATGAGGTGAAATCTATAGCGTCAAGTGGCTTCGAAAAGCATATAGCAGAATAATTATATAATATTAATACTCCACTGCGTATATAAATTACGATTTTTGTTATTTCTTATAGTGTATCAGATGCTTTGAACAAAATATGCTTATAATTGTTTTTACCCTTAAACAACGCCTAAATGGAAAAGCTTAGCATACCAGTAAGAGACCTACTAAAGGAACCAAATAACTACGAACACGATATAAAACTATATTGTGAGGTTCTTTCTTTTTTGCCGTTTTTTGAGGATGCTGTCGAATCTGATTATATTATTTATCATAATAACAAAACCTTTGAATACTCTCCACAGTTTTATTCTTTTATTAAGTCTTTGTTCGATGCTAAAATGGTTGAAAACCATGAAGTTATGACTGGTTTTCTAAAAAAATACAATTCAAAAACTGCTTATTCCCAATGGGTTAAGGATATGAATATAGTTTTAAGCAATGCTGAGCTTATACAAAAAATAAATCTCCCTTTTATACGCAAGGCTTTTTTTACTATTATAAAACTCGAAAAAATTATGCCTGGCAGTTGGGGAATTGATGTCGAAACTGGTAATTGGCTTAATTTACTTAAACTATTACGAAATATTATGCCCCAAGTTTATAAATGTAACAAAAGCACTATGAATTAAGAACGATGATTTGTTTTTTT
>CAYNKH010000163.1:0-6539 GCA_964397745.1 uncultured Bacteroidales bacterium
AAATATTAACTTCAATTGTTATTGTACTGGCATTTATACCATCAACTGCACTTCCATAAGTTTTTACAAGCATCTTTTGATTTTATCAAGATTGAATTGTAAAGATAATAAATAAAAATATTTTAATGCAAGAAGAATCATTATTGTTCGATAAAAACCAATCATTAAATTATACAGCTTTAAGTTTTCTACCATCAAAAACAGCAAATAATTCAGGCTTATTTACAAGATTCCTGTAAGCTAAAAAAACCTAACACACAGTCAATCACATTTATTTTTGCCACCACAAAAATCAACTTAAAAACACTAAAAAGATTCCCCTTTGCCACCAATACATAAACTAAAAAATTGTTTTTTATACTCATATTGTACGTTATTAAGAAAATGTTCTTTATTTTAGCGGAAGAATTAAAAATTCAAAATTAGACCAGTCAAAAAAGGTATTAAAGGAAAAATAAACTATAAATGTTAACATATAAATTTGAAGAAGATTTTTTATCCCTAATAGAGGAGCAGCAACTTGAACTCTTTAAAAATGAATTTAAACTTACAGAAAACAAAAGTTATTTAGATGTAAAATTAAAAAAAAGAGGTTATTCTGTAAACGATAAAGTTTCAAAAATCATTAATAGCAAAATTCAAACAATTGGGTTTTTCTCAGGTGCTGGAGGACTGGACATAGGATCCCAATTAGCAGGTTCAAAAGTTATTTCAAGTCTGGATTTTGACAGAGATAGTGTTGCTACAATGAAATCTAATAAGTATTTTGCTCATTCTAAACATTTTTATCGAGATATTAAGGAAATGAAATCTAAAGATTATTCTAAAATTATAACTGAGAATAATCCTGAAAAACTAATTTTAGTTGGAGGTCCTCCTTGTCAACCTTTCTCAAAAGCCGGCTATTGGGTAACTCATAAAAATCGGCTAGGAAGTGAAGATCCTAGAAATATGATTGGTCAATATCTAAGAATTGTGGAAGAATTAAAACCAGATGGATTTGTATTAGAAAATGTGGAAAGTTTGTTACATCCTAAAAACATCCAAGCTGTTGCTGAATTAAAAGAAACCATTGACAAATTGGGTTATCAATTTATAGTTTATAGAGCTAATGCTCTTGATTTTGGAGTTCCACAGAAAAGAAAAAGAGTCTTTTTCATTGCTTCAAAAAAATCAATTGCAGGAGAACCAATAAAAACGCATGGAACTGAAAAAGAAATTATACTAAATCCGTTATTAAAACCCTATGAAAGAGTAATAGATTGGATTGGTAAATTTGATGTTGAAAAATATTTTGAACCCGAAGAATTAACTACTGGAAAAACATATGACGAAGAACTTAAACAAATCCCGCCAGGAAAAAACTATTTTGCCTTAACAGCAAGAGATGGACACCCAAACCCTAAATTTGAAGCAAATAAAAGATTTTGGAGTTTTTTATTAAAATTACATCCAAATCTCCCCTCGTGGACAATTGCAGCTCAACCTGGTCCTTGGGTTGGTCCTTTTCATTGGAATAATAGAAGATTAAGAGTTCCTGAAATTGCTGCTTTACAAACATTTCCAGAAGATTATCATTTTGTTGGTACGAGACGTTCAATTCAAAAACAAATTGGAAATGCTGTTCCATCATTATTAGGCGAGGCTATTGTCAAACATTTAATGAATAATATTTAATGAAACCAAAAATAGTTAGTGTTTTTTCTGGAGTTGGAGGTATTGATATTGGTTTTGAAGAAGCTGGTTTTGAAACAATTTTTGCCACTGATATTTGGAAAATAGCTTGTGAGTCATTTAAAGTAAACTTTCCACATAGTGAAGTTGTTTGTGATGATATAGTCAATATTGATTTTAAAAAAATTAAAGAAAAACATAAAACAATTGATGGACTTGTCGGCGGGCCACCTTGTCCACCTTTTTCTAAATCAAGATTCTATAGAAAAGAGAAAGAAAGAGGAATTGATGATTTAGATGGTTACACTACAATTATAAATTACTTTAGGGCAGTAGAAGAGTTAGACCCTAAATTCTTTTTCTTTGAAAATGTGCATGGTTTTGTATTCAAACCTCATAAGTCAGCATTGGAGTTAGTAGAGAGTGAAAGCGAAAGACTTGGGTATAAAATATCTCATAAGGTATTAAATGCAGCTGACTATGGGGTTGCTCAAACTAGACAAAGATTTATCTGCGTGGGTGTTAAAAAATCAATGACTAAGTTTGAATTTCCAAAACAAAGTCATTCGGACCCAAATAAGCTAGTTCAAGGTACAAAAAAATGGGTTACTTGTGGAGATATTTTGAGTGATATTGATTTTGAACTTCCAGAAGATGAGTATATGCAGGCAGGTTCAAAGCACAAAGATTTATTAAAACTTGTGCCTCCAGGAGACAATTATCTATATTTTACTAAAGAAAGAGATTATCCAAACCCTATTTTTAAGTGGCGTTCACGTTATTGGTCATTCTTACTTAAGCTCACTCCTGATAGACCATCTTGGACAATCCAAGCAAGTCATTCAAATAACATGGGTCCTTTTCATTGGAATAATAGATTCCTAAGAATTGACGAAATAAAAAGAATTCAGTCGTTCAAAAACAAACATGTTTTTCTTGGGTCTTTTAAAGAAAAATGGCGACAAGTTGGAAATGCTGTCCCTCCAAAACTATCAAAGGTAATTGCTTCAAAAATAATCAATCAATACTATTTATGATATGAGTGTTAGAGATACAATCATTTTGAACCCTAAAGACTTAAGATATCTACTAATTGATAGCTTAAGACTTTATTCAGATAATGTTGTTTTATTGATGGTAATAATCCGTATCGATTTTCTATTAATAAAAAGACTTTTTATGTTTTAATCAAAAATGTTCACGAATCAGGAGAAGGAAGAAAAAATCAAGATGAGTGCAGAATTCAAGTAGCAAAATCAAAGAACTTTAATACGGCATTAAGTTCTGGAAATGATGTAATTGTATTAGGATATTTTGCTGACGAAAAAGTCTTTACAGCTTGGAATCCGTATCTTATGAGAGAAAGATTTAATCAAAGACAAACCATATCTCTATACTCTAGATTTACCACACAAAAACTAGCTGCCATTGAAAAAATAGCATCTTACAGGGATACTAATGGTCAATCAGTTATAAGTTTCGCTCCCGATTATCTTGGACTTTATTTAGAAAACTTAAGTTTCATTCATTTAATTAATGATTTGGAATTGAAACAATTGGTTGAGCAATCTGATTTTTTAAATAAGGATAATTCTGATGGAGAACTGGATACTTCAGAAGGAAAACTAACCATTACCCATTCTAGACAAAAAAGAGATCCTAATTTCCGTAAGAAAGTTTATGATGCATATAATAATAAATGTGCTATTTGTGGTATTGGATTAGAACTAATAGAGGCTGCTCATATCGTTCCTTATTCGCACGAAAAAGGAACTGATGAAATTGATAATGGGATAGCACTATGTGCTTTACATCATGCAGCATATGACCGTTCATTAATTTATTTTGATGAAGAATTAAACATTTTAATTAATGAAAGCAAAATGGAGTATTTAGAAAAAGTAGGACTTGATTCTGGTATCAGAAAGTTTGAAAAATTAGCTTTTGATAAAATTCAAGAACCAGCAAATCATACTTTAAGACCGAATATTGAAAATATAAAAATTGCAAATCAAACTAGAGGTATATTTTAGCTGACGCCTAAATTATACAGCTTTAGGTTTTCTACCATCAATACCCCCCTTATATCTTTAATTTACAGATGAAAATCCAGCAAACTATCTGCATTCAGAAAAAATAACTAATTTTGTTTTTTTAATAAAAGACATAATGCAAAGAAGGAATATAGATTTAATGGCTCCGGTTGGTTCTTACGAATCGTTAATGGCTGCTATTCAGTCGGGAGCAAATTCGGTTTATTTTGGGATTGAGAAGTTAAATATGCGTGCGAGGTCGTCAAATAATTTTACGTTTGAGGATTTACACAAAATCGTTGATATTTGTAAAAAAGCAAACGTCAAAACTTACTTGACAGTTAATACAATTATTTACGATAACGAATTAGAGAAAATGCGTCAAGTGATTGATGCGGCTGCTGAGGCAAATGTTACAGCAGTAATTGCTTCAGATGTATCGGTAATGCAATATGCACGAAAAAAAAACGTTGAAGTTCATGCCTCAACACAACTTAATATTTCAAATATCGAAGCTATTGAATTTTACTCAAATTTTTGTGATGTAATTGTAACTGCACGAGAGTTAAGTCTCGATCAGGTTGCAGATATTACACATTTGATAAAAAAACGCAATATAACTGGACCTTCAGGCAATTTAGTTCAGATTGAAATCTTTTGTCATGGTGCTTTATGTATGGCGGTATCTGGGAAATGTTATCTGAGTTTACACGAATATTATCACTCTGCAAACAGAGGTTCTTGCCTTCAAAATTGTCGTCGTCCATATATCTTGACTGATAAGGAATCAGGAGCCGAAATCGAAGTCGATAACGAATATCTTATGTCTCCAAAAGATTTATGTACTATCGGTTTTATAGACAAGATTATTGACGCTGGTGTACGCGTACTTAAAATCGAAGGACGAGCACGCTCGGGCGAATATGTGAAAACTGTTGTTGAATGTTACAACGAAGCTATTAATGCTGTTTTAGATGGAACATATTCGCAACAAAAGATAGACGACTGGACAGAAAAACTTAGTACTGTTTTTAACAGAGGTTTTTGGGACGGATATTATTTGGGACAACGACTTGGAGATTGGTCAAAGGTTTATGGGTCAAGAGCAAAACAAACAAAAGTATATCTTGGGAAAGTTCTAAATTACTATGGTAAGCCAAAAGTAGCAGAACTTAGAATTGATACAGGTGAAATGCTTTCTGTAAACGAAGAAGTGGTTTTTCTTGGACCTACAACAGGAGTTGTACAACAATTTGTTAATGAAATGCGAAAAGAACAAAAACCCGTCAAAAACATTAAACAAGGAGAACTATTCTCAATGCCAACCGATAGTCTTGTAAGAAGAGGAGATAAACTTTATAAACTTGTGGACACTGAGGAATTAAAAAAGCAAAAAAGAGAACAAAAAACATAAAATGAATTTTCTTGAAACTCGCATAACAGACTTTATTAAAGAACATCATGTTCTCACTCTCGCAACAAGCGATTTAAACGAATCCTGGTGTAGTAATTGTTTTTACACCTATCTAAAAGATGAAAATGCTTTCCTTTTTACCTCAGATATTGACACAAAACATGCTTTAATGGGAGTAAAAAACCCACGAGTATCTGGTTCTGTTGTTCTTGAGACAAAAATTGTGAATAAAATCCGTGGCATACAGTTTACAGGCGAATTAGTAAAAGTAGATAATACCGAACATTCAAAATATAGATTAAAATACTTAAAGAAATTTCCATTTGCGATTTTGATTAATACAGATTTATGGTTAGTTAAGCCAGATTTTATAAAAATGACAGATAACAGATTAGGGTTTGGGAAAAAACTAATTTGGAAAAAAAAGAGTGATGAAAATTAATTTACATACTATATTTCCTGATTATGAATTGCTAGATTGTGGTAATTTAGCCAAACTTGAGCGATTTGGAGAAATTATACTAATAAGACCCGAAATTACTGCAAACAATAAACCTGCATTAAACATAAGAGAATGGCGTAAATTAGCTAATGCAGAGTTTATAGAGCAAACCAAAAATACTGGCAATTGGAAAAGCCTCAAAACCGTTCCTGCAACTTGGAATATCGGATACAATAATTATGGGATAAACTTAATCGCCGAGCTTTCACTTACAAAAACAAAACATATTGGAATATTTCCTGAGCAGGTGTTAAACTGGGAATATATTGCAAAAATAGGCAACGCAATTATAAATAGTAATTTTTTAAATCTTTTTGGATATACAGGTTTATCCAGCATAGCTGCGGCAGGATTTTACGATAAAGTTACTCATATAGATTCTATCAAAAAAGTTGTAAATTGGACTCAAAAAAATGCAGAACTTAGTGCTTATAAAAACATTCGTTGTATTACCGATGATGCCCCAAAGTTTGTTTTACGCGAAATAAAACGTAAAAACAAATATCAAGGTATAATATTAGATCCTCCAACAATTGGTATAGGGGCAAAAAATGAAAAATGGATATTTGAAGATAATATTGATGATTTGCTGATTTCTCTGAAAACCATTCTGGATAAAAATTCCTATATTATTTTGAATTTCTATTCACACACAATTACCGAAAAGTTCGTACATCGCCTTATTCTTACTTATTTTAGGGATTTTAATATTGATTTTTGCGACAAAATTTATGGGGAATCAAATACGGGAAACACAATTGACCATGGACATTTTATAAGATTAAGAAGATGAAAACTTGGCTAATAAACATCAAAATTCCTGATTTTTCGTAGTCGTTACTATCATAATTTTAAAAGTTAGTTTTAATAAGACTTTTTAGTTAATGCCTGCAAGAACCGAGTTAGTTATAAATAT
>CAYNKH010000164.1:0-6499 GCA_964397745.1 uncultured Bacteroidales bacterium
TTCTACAACAACTAATTTTTGTGTTTTAATTTGATTGTTTCCATTTACAGTAATTGTATAAACACCTGCATCAAGTTTCGAGTTAATAATCTCGCTTAACGCAACATTATGTAATCCAGCCATAAGATTAAACTCTTTAATTGCAATTACTTCTCCAAGTAAATTTGTTATCATAATAGTTGTTTCAGAATTATCAGTTATAGAGAATTCTAATATAGAATTTAAGTTACCTGGATTTGGCATCACTGAAAAGTTTGACAATAATTTATTTTGCTCCACATCAGTGATGGTAGAAGTATAACTAATTTTCCAACCTCCAGCTGTATGTTCTGAGTCGGTAAAAAAGCGTACAACAGCTTTTGCAGCATCAACTACAATAGGATTAGTGGGAGGATTATTAGCCTTAAAACTAGCAATTAAATTCGCACTAGTTGAACTTTCTTTATAAATATTTACATTATCTATATTTCCAGCTAAGTCAAACTCATCAAAATTTAGACTTATCCAATTAACATTTGCTGGTTCTATAGTCCAAGTACAATACGAAGAATTATCATAGTTACAACTTTCGCTTCCATCTCCAAAAGTTCCTGAGGCTTCGGTGAGCACATGCCCCGATTTACAATTTTTTACTGAATACTCCACATTCCAACCTTGTCCGGTTGACGATGCGTCGGTGTCAAATTTAATCGTAAGAGCCCCATTATCAGCCATAAAAGTATTATTTCCTGGGAGATTATTTGGATCAAGAACATCAATAACATTTGATGATGTTTCATCACCATCAAAAATTGTTAACTGGTCTCCAGTTCCTAAATCAAAATCAGTAAACGTTAAACTAACAACTTTTCCACATACCGGCTCTATAACATAAACACAAGATTGATTATTTTCATAGTTTTCAACTGAGCTACCATCACCAAAAGACCCCTCTTTTCCAGTTACAAAACGAGTATTACCACAATATTCAGGATAGGAGTCACGTGGATATATATTTATTATCATTTCTTGTCCTTGATTAAAGTTGTTTTCTTCTCCGCCTCCTGTGGCAGTTGATATAAGTTCGTTAAGCGTGTAAAAGCCATTACCAGCACCACCCCAGCCCCAATTCATATGAAATTCATCATCGTTATATCCATCACAGTTCCACGCATGACCAGGGCCTGATGTAGGTCGTCCTGAATAAACCATAGGCATTCCCGCGTCAACCTGTGATTTAATGAGATTTTTCCAGTCGGTCTCTGTATAGGCACTTTTCTCTACATATTGTACTGCTGATGAATATTTAAAATAATTTTTCAAAGCTGTTTCGACTCTATATGTTTGGCTACTCGACCCATCTGGACCCCAGCTCATTACCACGGCTACTCCTGCATGAAAGTTTATTTTACCAAGCTCTTCATTTACATACGAAGAAGCCTCATTAGGCATAGAACTCCAGTCATAAGTTTGACTACCAAAGTTTACAGTCATGTTTCCATATCCACCGTTCCACACGCTGTAAGAAGTTCTAGAACTCTCTCCAGATGCTGGCCAATTATAGTATTTCATAACGTGTAACATTGCAGTAGCAACACATCCAACTGGGACATGTCCATTTGTGCTGACTGCCGCAGCGTCTGCTGGACATTGCGAATTATATGGCCAACCTTGATTCCAATTAATATCTTTCAACAAAATTGGAGAAGCCGCCTTTTGCTTAATGCCATTTTTATAATCATAATTTAGCAGTTCATCCCACTGATTTACAGCTTTTGATTTAGGGGTTACTTCGTTTTCAGAAGCAAACTCAATACAATCCTTATAATAATTTAACATTTCTTTTTGAGCGGGTGCCATATTATTATTATTAAAACCTCCCTCAAAAGAGTAGGCTAAAATTGGCTGTATTTTATCATCTGATGGAACAATTACAAACCCCTCATCGCCATTAACATTAAACACGTAATAACTAAATTCGGGATTTTCAGCAGGATCATAAATACAATTTAATGTAATATCACCCCAAGACTGATTTTTTACAACACTAACGCCTTGATAATAATAACTTTTTGCAACTTTTTCTGCATCCGTTCTAGGAACAAAATCCGCAAAAACAACAATAGACAAGAATAAAACAAGAGTAAACAGGAATAATTTTTTCATAATTTAACTAATATAATGTGTACAAATAAACAAAAATAAATTTATAATGTTTACCTTTAGACTATTAATTTATACATTTGGCTGCATGGTCTCTAACAAATCTGTATTATAATGTAACCCAATAGATTGCCGTCTTTCCATGGCCATTCTAATAATAAGATAGCCAACATTAATAATGTTTCTCAATTCACATATACTCACAGTAACGTTAGAAACCTTAAAAAGCTCCTCTGTTTCTTTATAAATAATATGTAATCTATCCAGAGCTCTTTGTAGTCGAAGGTCTGATCTAACAATACCAACATAATTACTCATTATTTGCTGCACCTCTCTTAGAGAGTGTGATACAAGTACAAGTTCTTCATTTTTTATGGTACCCTCATCATTCCAAACTGGAATACTCTTTATTATTTCAGAGTCTATTTTCGTCTTAGCTGACGACACAATTGCAGCACGATGAGCAAAAACAAGAGCTTCTAATAATGAGTTTGAAGCCAGCCTGTTAGCTCCGTGTAATCCAGTAGAGGCGGATTCTCCAGCAGCATAAAGATTTTTTATAGACGTTTCACCGTTTTCGTTGGTTTTGATACCGCCACAAAGATAATGTGCCGCTGGAGTAACAGGAATTAAATCTTTTTTTAAATCATATCCAATTTCGAGGCATTTAGCATAAATTGTGGGGAAATGCCTCATTAAAATGTCCTTTTCAATACTACTTGCATCAAGAAAAACATAATTTTCCCCCGAAAGTTTCATTTCACTATCGATTGCTCTAGCAACTATATCGCGTGGAGCTAAAGAACCTTGTTTATGATATTTTAAGCAAAAATCTTCATTTTTTTGATTTTTTAAAATTGCTCCAGCTCCTCTAAGTGCTTCTGTAATCAAAAATGATGGTTTTACTTCGGGATTATATAGTGAGGTTGGATGAAACTGTACAAATTCCATATTCTCAACAACCCCTTTAGCTCTATAAACCATGGCAATACCGTCTCCTGTAATATTTGCCGGATTTGTTGTGTGCAAATATACATTTCCACAGCCACCTGTTGCAATCATAATTTTAGAAGACAATACTGTAAATATCTTTTCTTTGTCAATATCAAGTATATATGCACCATAGCACTCGATATCTTCACGAGCTCTGGTAACTTTTTCACCAAGATGGTGCTGGGTAATAAGTTCAACAGCAAAATGATTTTCGAAGATACTTATATTTGGATTACTTTTAACCTCATCAATTAAAGCTCTTTGAATTTCTTCTCCAGTTTTATCTTTATAATGAAGCACTCTTTTTTCGGAGTGTCCCCCTTCTCTGTTAAGGTCGTATTGTCCAAATTTATCTTTATCAAAATTAGTCCCAATATTTATAAGGTCAAGAACTCTGTCGGGTCCCTCCTTAACAACAATTTCGACAATTCTCTCATCATTTATTTCACAACCCGCAATAACTGTATCATTTATATGTTTTTCATAAGAATCGGGATTATAAAGAACTGAGGCGACACCACCTTGAGCCTTTGATGTTGTTGTCTGATCCAAACTACTCTTTGATACAATAGCAACTTTACCAAACTTACTAACCTGAATCGCATAAAATAAACCTGCAATTCCACTACCGATAACCAAATAATCAAATTCAACTTTCATTAAAAAATCTTTTTACAAATATACACAGATATTTTACACCTTATGCAAAACTTAAATTTTATGCTAGGTGCTGAACCGAATTTACAAAAACTATTAATATATTTGCACTTTATTAGAACAAATAACTAAATCATACGTAAGAACAGATAAAATATAATAATGAAAGATAAATTAGTTACATTAGTTACCTATAGGTATCAATATCGAGCAGAAATTTTGCAAGATAAACTAGAAGAAGCTGGAATTGAAAGCTCTATTTCTAACGAGAGTGTTTTAGGCCAAATCGACGGAGTAAGAGTCGTAGTAATGGATAAGGATTATAACGCAGCCCTAAAAATTTATCGCGAAATAAGACGGCTATACGATACTCACTCTAAGGAAGTAATCGAAGATCCAGACGACAATTAGCATTTATCCTAATTTTTGATAACTGTGTTTTGACAAACCCTTAACACAAGTTTTTTAAACGCTTTTACGATTGCTTTCCGCTAATTGGGATATAAATAAATATATTTTTGCTAAAATCAATTGCCAATAACTGAATTATAATCTAAATAATAAATAAGTTTAAGCGACAAGTTATTTGTTTGGGGTGCATGCCACACTTGTTTAAAACTTTCGTAATAATTTGGCATTCTGTTAGTATTAGGCACATCTCCTAAAGCAAATATTTGGTTTTTCCACATAACAGACAGGTACGAGCCTGGTAAAAAATTCCATGATAATAAAAGATCAATATTAAGTACATTAAAGTTATAATTACTCGTACCTGAATAATTGTTGTTGTTTTTCAGGTTTCCGTCTGCTAACAAATCATAATAATCTAAATATTCTACTCCAGACACATAGTGTCTTGCCGTTAGTGAAAGAGACAATTTATTTGTAAAAACAAATGTAGAATTAAATGAGTTAATAAAAGTTATCACATCTCTGGTTCCAAACACAATTTGTTCGTTAATATTTTCGACAAAACCAGCAGCACCAAGGTCATAATCAGCATGAAATGTGTATCTAAGCGAAACTCCTTTACCAATTCTGGTTAATGTGCTTAAACTACCCCATGCACCTTTACGCGAGACTTGGTCAAAATAAACACCCGCTTTAATATCGAAAGCTAATTGTTTTCGATAGTCGGTTGAAATAAAAATATCCTCACTATAAAGAGCTGGTCGACTATAAAACCTTCCAATAGTGAGTGGTTCATAATAATCATTTTCATCGCTCAAAGGGATAGTAAGATTATGCCAAAACGACAAGTGTTTTTTAGTGGTAGCATAATTGTGCAAATGTATATTAGCTCCTACAAAAGACATGTTCTCGAATAAAGATTTATGAGTAATATCAACTGAGTTAACCATTTCATTAAAAATCCAAAACTGCGAAAACTTTCTATAAGCGAGCTCTGCATAATTTTTTATTTGATTAAATTCGGTAAGATATCCCAAATCATTAGGATTATATTCATTTGAAATAATCTCAGTACCCAATTCATATACCCATTTCCCAGTCTTTTTTCCAGCAGAGGCATCAAGATACCAGCCATTATCAATATTAGTTTTATTTACATTTCTTGTGCTATAAGCTCCACGTACAGCAACTCCAAACAAATTAGATTTATCCATTACTTTAAGATATGTTGCTGCGACATTACTTAAATAATTATTATCAGGCGATATTGCACTAGCATTTGTAAAATTAACAAATGAATTTTGACCTATACTCTGATCTAAAACTATAATATTATAATTTGTAGCTGGTTCTGTCAAAATATTTTTTTGTGTATCATCATTGTATTTTACTTTTGCCCAAGTATTTGCAGTAACAGCATTAAAAACACCAATTGCAAGATTATTTTTGCTCCGACCACTTATTTTAAAGGCATTTATCAGACGTGATACAGATGGATTTTTGATTATCTCAAATTCGTTATTATTAGCTTGGCTATTAATTGTTGAAAAACCTTGAGGAGTTTTACCTATACGACGACTATAAAACAAATCACATTTATTGAAAAGCTCTGTTCCTTCGGTAAAAAACGGACGGTTTTCAGAATAATATGTC
Source organism: uncultured Bacteroidales bacterium (assembly GCA_964397745.1). Taxonomy (GTDB): domain Bacteria; phylum Bacteroidota; class Bacteroidia; order Bacteroidales; family ML635J-15; genus Bact-19. The sequence goes on from CAYNKH010000164.1 coordinate 5,857, forward strand.
TCATGTGGAGTTAAGTTTAAAACCACCTCATCAGCTTTAGTCTGTCCAAAATCAGGAATAAGTGTCATATCAAGAGTGTAAGTCTCACTTAGTCCTAACTTGAGGTCTAAACCTCCGCTAAATGATTTTCCCCATGTTTGCTCATAAGAATTAATATATCCCGAAACATACGGCATTAGTGCCAAACGTAATGGAGCTTGAATATTATTAATCTCTTTAATAATTCCCATTTGTGAACCTTCAGAACCTTTATTAAGATCAACAGGATTCCAACTCGATTTTTCTCGGTTTCGCCTAACAGTCCGCCAAAAATTAATTGACCAATTTTGTTTATCCAACTTTGGAAAACGAATAGCTGAATATGGTATTTCAATTTCAACAATCCAGCCTTCATCTACAATACTTACAGCACTATACCACACAGCATCCCACGCATAATCGTCATCTATTTCAGATATCCGAATATCTGTTTGAACGTTGGCAGCACTAACCACAAACTCGTAAATATTTTGTCCGTCATTATTTGGATTAAGACTAAGAGCAAAATAATCAACATTGCCGTTGTACTTGTCTCGCACGGTAAATTCTGTATAAATACTGTCGGGTTTCTCATCATATAGAATTGCCGCAAAATATATAGCAC
>CAYNKH010000165.1:0-6480 GCA_964397745.1 uncultured Bacteroidales bacterium
GAAGTATTGAACACAGTAATTAGTTGATGTTATTACAGTTTGATGAGTTGTGAATTGCTTTCATTTTGTATCTTTGAAGTATTGAACACAGTAGTTAGCTTAATCTCGTCACGTTGGACGCGTTGTGAATTGCTTTCATTTTGTATCTTTGAAGTATTGAACACAGTATAGGTCGAGCTATACCATTGATTATCACAACTTTAACTGCATTTTTTGAAATAAAAAAAACTGTGTTTAGAACTCCCAAGATCATTGCGTCTTGGGAGTTTTACTTTTATAATCTAGAAAAAGACTGGCTAAAACAATTCCAACTGCTGTGGCATAGGTTTTTGAGGTTTCTCTTTTTGTCCATAAAACAGCTCAATCATTCCGAACTGTTTATCTGTTATACGCATTACAGCTACCTGTCCATACTCAGGCAAAAAAGACTTAACTCGCTTGCTATGTACATCAGCATTTGCTCTACTCGCACAATGACGTATATAAATTGAATACTGAAACATCGAAAATCCATCATTCAAAAGGTCTTTTCTAAATCGCGCTGCATTTTTCTTGTCCTTTTTAGTCTCAGTAGGAAGGTCAAAAAATACTATTAGCCACATTACTCTATATTTATTTAAATGATTACGCACAAAATTATTTATTTATTAATTCGGGATATATTATTTTTTTTATTTCACCAGAATAACACTGTCGCAAACTACTTGTTGTTCTTTGCATAGCAATCATCAGAGGACTCTTTTCTCCTGAAATCTCAACATCAATAACAGGTATCTGCAAAATCTCCTGCTTAATCGCTGGTGTTAATTCAAAAAAATTGTCTCCCCACTTAGGGTCAAAGTGTTTTTCGGTTAGCCTGCGTACAAGCTCGTCAACAAAAGGTCTGTAAGGTTCCATAATATCATCTGCTAAAGCATAAGCATTATATTTATTGTGATGATGTATTCCTAAAGTTGGCAACATACCAGATGCCACTAACGATCTGGCAGTTATGGCTCGCAAAATAGCGTACCCATAATTTAGCAAATTGTTTGGTGCGGCTTCAAACCTTCCACGAGTAAAACCCGATATCATATCCGAAAATATAATTTGCCAATAAAATGCAGCAGCCCTCCCTTCATAATTATCTGGATCACCACTTTTTACAGACTGTGCCCAATAAGACATATTTTCAAGCTGACCAAAAACATTTAGTTTAACAGGGATTTCGATTTTTTTTTCACCTTGCAATTTTTTCAAAAGTGCTGCCTGATTGTGAATTTTAGATTTAATGGTTTGCTGCCACAACTGTTTTTTTAATGGTAAACTAGCTGCTATCTGTTCCCTAAAACGTTCCTGCTGCAATATGTTACCGTCAAGATTAAGCATTAATCCCTGAGGCATGTGTAAATTATCACATGTTATTAGTGCAACATTATTTTCAAGCAATCGGGTTATTAGTGCTAACGAAATTGTCAATCGATGTGCATCAAGTATTACAACTCCAATATCTTCAATAGGAACTTTTTTTAGCTCCATATCAACATCGGGATATTCAACAACTAATTGCTTGTCTTGTGTATGAAGATAAGCAGTATTACCGAAATATAGTGTTCTTTTTATCATATTTTAAATATCAGCAGTAAAATATTATAACATCAAATACGGACATTAAGATATTCGCTTGATTACATATTATGGTAAATATAGTTTTCTTCGAATTGCATTGTTGCTATTTTTCAACTCTTACAATATTTCCCAATCGATCAACTTGGAGTTTCCAGCAGGTATCCTTTATTGGTTTATTATTAAACTTTGCTGTTTTATCATCAAAACTTGTATCCAATTCTTTAGGAGCAATGGCTTTGGCTATTGTAACAGGAGTGAAGTAACATGTAACGCCAGAGAAATCATTAACTTTATATATTCTTTTTACTTGTTCTTTACTCAAATTATCAAAATCGACAAAATTAATATTATCTAACTCCTCATCGGTTGGTACATAAACCAAATCATTTGGAGACAAACAAAATTTATATTCAACTAAACATTCCTCACCTGATTTTTCAATAAATACTTGTTTTATAGGAATGCTTGTTCTTTGACCTTTTGGTAAATTAACTTCCATTTTTTGATGTTCGATTACTTCATGTAATGGTATTGTCTCATAAACTCTTTTCTGCTTTTCTTCACTCCAATAAATAGCATAGAAAAGATTAGTCCCTTTTGCTGCCTCCACAAATTTACTGGGATTATTACCTTTTACACCAATTGGAAATTTATTGCCTTCCTCATAAATACGAACTTTATATATTGGGTGATGAAATTTGCCTCCATTTAATTCAACAATATTCTTATTCAAATCATCAATACCCTCAGGACAAAAAGCTAGATCAAAACATTCTTTACCTTTTTCATTTATATGTTTTTTAAGATGATTCTCTAATATAGTCCGAATTCCTGAGTCAGTAATTCCTTCTAATTGTTTACGTGTAAATTTTTCTGTAAGTGCAGTACGAGACGCAGTAGCATTATCCACAAAGTAATATACAGCAACTCTCTTCAAGATTTCTCCATCAACTTTATAAGGTTCTTTCTTAAAGTACTTAATAACTTGTGCATCATCTAAACCATCCAAATACAAAGATTTAATTTTGTTTTTCAAGTTCTTATCACACAAGTTTTGCCAATCTTTTAGCCCAATAACAAAAGAGACCTCTTTAGTTTTTCTTATCTTAACATTACCACTAACTGTTTCTTTATGCATGGGTTTCCGCACAGCAAAGTTCTTCCCTTTTTGTGTTACAAGTTGCTTTTTAAATCTACCATCTTTTTGCTCAACCCACTGCCATGTTTTGTTATTTGTTCGATTAATAACGCGTAAATTTTGTTTAAAACTTACAAGTGTTTTTTCTAAAATTTCTTTCACATCAGTAGTAAAAGTTATCCATGGTTTTTTATAATTTGTAGGAACTCTATGAATTTTAATTTTACCTGTATCTTTATTCTCTTTTTGTATTTCTTTAAATTCTCTTAATTTTGCTACAAGTCCATAGTTATGGCGTTCAGTATTTAATGACGTAATATAGTTAATATGATCTTTGGTTGCACTTGCTATTACCAGAGCATCTAATGCATGATGGCGATGGTCAATACGTTTTTTACTAAAACCTCTCAATACATCGTCAGGGACTTGTGTCCTAAAAAAACGTTTGCCATCAATTTCTGTATAATATCCGTATTTATCGGAATCGGTTATTTCGTTTAAACGGATAAATCGTGGAGTAATAATCTCATTCCACTTATCATTTAATCCCCAATCTTGTTTTAATTTTGAGGTAATTGCCCCGGTAATCGGGACAACATTCTTTGACGTTGCCTCCAATTCTCGTTCCTCTCTAACAATATTACTCAACAAGTTTTTTACCATTTTGCTTATATATCTGGTATCATTCAATTGCCTTTCGATAAAACCTTCGGGAATATCTTCAGATAATAGCTTTTTTAGTTTTCCTGTATCTTTAGCAAAATATCTCTTACAATGACTTTCGTATTCCTCAAGAGTAAAAAGCTTGACTATTTTGCCATTTTTTCTAGATAATTCAGGAACTTCATGTCCTCCCATATTTTTAATAAACTCATAACCAGTTTGATTATCTTTCCACGGATTTGGATTTATTTCACTTTCACATATAACCTTATTGCTTAAAGAATCATCAAAAAATCTTGATTGTGGTATAATATGTTCAATTTGATAATTCTCAGTAAACAATTCACTCAAAGGAATAATTTTCCCTGTATATGGCGATACATAGCCCTGTTCAAGCCAAAGTATATATTTTTTTATATCGCTTTTGGTTGGAGAAGCCGCTTTTCTAATTTTCTCTACCACATCTTCCTGTATTTCATTAAAATTTGTATCAGGATTGCCATAAACACCATCCTCAAATATTTTAAGTGCTTCTTGTTGACTTGGAGAGTATGGTTGAACATGTTTCACTCCATCATCCATTAATTCTGTAAGAATTTGTTTTATACGAGAATTTCTATTTTCATTCTCCGTATTTTGTTTAGACATTTGTTCTCGCTTTCCTTTTGGGCTTTTCATCTCCCTCCCAAGTTCCACGTGTATCTCATCAAAATCACCATATTTTATCCAAATGTCCCTAACAGTACGCAATGTTTCAGTTATTATCTGCTCTACAATCGGGTTACGTAAACTGTGCTGCTTAAATCTTCTCAGATACTCATCTATTTGTTCTGGAGTTTTCCATTTTAGAATTTCACTCGCTTCCGAATGTCGTTCATAAACAGCATAACAAGCTTGGTACGTGTTCAATCCTGTCAACGGACTTTTACCTTTAAATGGCACAAAGCTTTTAATAAGTTGCTTAGGAATATCATCATCCGAAACATTTGCCAATTGCTCTTTAAAGTCTTTATCATCTATATCTACTGTTATATCATACACTCTCTCCATAAATTGAGAAATTCTTTCTTTAACTTCTATAGAAATCTCATCCTCGTTCCAATACTTGCCACGTCTCATTAAAGGTAGAATTTTCTTTAATGTTTTTAAAGAATAAGCCCCATAATCGTTGTCAAACGGCGGAGTCTTTTTAAAAGCTTCAACAAAACTCTCAGCATCCAAATTATTTTTCCTTGCAAAAGATGTGAGAGCTGTTTCAAATTGTTTTTTATCTTTAACTGAATAAATTATGTGCCATAAGTTTATAATTTGTTCCTCTGTAAAATCATGCTCGCCTTCCACTTTTTTCAATCTCAATAAAATTTGTGCACACGTTTCATTACCGGGATACTTTCTATCTTCAATATAATTCCATCTATACTCTATAGTTTGTTTTTTTGTTATAAGACCTTTTTTTGCTAAAAATTCTAAAATGTGTTTCTGTTCTATATCTTTCCTGTCGTTCAAATAGTCAAAAAGTTCTACCCAACAATCTTCAGTTTCTATAAGCTTAGTTGTAACATCAACATTTAATTCAGTTTTACCATCAACAACGCTCTCTCTTTTATATATTTTCAAATTTTTTAAAAATTGCCATAATCTAAATTCCTGATATAAAGGATGTGATTTGGAGATAGCTTTTACAAATTCTTTAACATTTTCTATCTTACCTGTTTCTTCATCAATCTTTTTATAAGTTTTATATTCATACTGACAACTAGCAATACTTGACTTTTTACTTTTTAATGGTCGCTGATAAAAAATAATATCATCAACAAACAAATATTTAAATCCTTTTCCTCTTATATTACTCTTATGTGCCTCATTTCTTGGATAAAGCTCTTCGATACAAGTTTCATACAAATCATTCGTAAACAATTCTGGCTGTAACTCAATTTGTGTTTCTATAATTGTCTTAAGTTCTTCTATATAATATTTCCGTTCAATAGTTTTTATTAGTTGTCCTCTAATTTTTTGAGTTGGATTTTTTAAAATTGCATCATATATATAATTAGCTACACCAACAGTACAGTTTTGCTCATTATATTTTTCAATATCTTTTTGAGCCTTTTCTTTTATTGCAATCCAATCTCTTTCAGAATCGACAGCTTTATAAGTTCGTTTAACATCTCCTTTTTTTGTTGTTGATGCAGTAACAATAAATTCTTTTGTTTTATGTAACCAATCATTAGGCCTTGTGGTTTGTTTATCGTATTTCCAGCCATTATCAAAATAAATATCATATAATATTTCACCTGTTTTTTTAATAACATCCTCAGTCTTAACAACCTCGTTAACACACAAAACTTCAAAAGTTTTACTTTTACCATCATCCGATGCGTCATCTTCTCCTCTCAACTGGTAATATCCTCTTTTTTGATTAAAATTAAGAATAATCCAAGCTAGCTCTTCTTTTAAAATCTTATGATTTAAAGCCTTTTTTCGCAAATAATAAAGTGTCCAATCAAGTGGGATGCTGATATTTTGTCCTGCTTCCTCAAATTCTTTTACCATTTCATTGAAAGAACTCATAAAAATAAACTCGTGTTTTGCTTCATTGTTTATTTTGTAATTTATTTTAGGCTCCATACCTTCCTTAAATTGACCTAATTTTTTATCAAAATCAATCTCACTTTTATAATGCTCTGGCAAAAAACCAAGAATATTTAAAACCCGATGCAAACGCTCACGCCGAAGTGTATCCCTTTGATATAACCTACGAGTTCCTCGATAACCAGTCCTATCTGCAGTCTGCGAAACTGATTGTCCAGCATCAAACTTCCCCAAAACATCCTGCCCCATAGGTAGAATCCTACTCCCCACCCCCAATATCTTTCCATCTTTCTTTTCAAAATCCTGTTCAATTACTGCCCAGCCAATACTGTTTGTCCCCAAATCTAATCCTAAAATTTTTTTCATAATTTATTTTGATTTTATCATTTTTTAACATATCTTTACCCTCACAAAATGAAGCAATTCACAATAAGGATTATTCCGTTGTGGAAAGTAAGGTTTACAAAGCATACAAATAG
>CAYNKH010000166.1:0-6479 GCA_964397745.1 uncultured Bacteroidales bacterium
TAATAAATTATGTAGTTATTGTCTGTTTATTGACGAAGGTTGACATTACCTTATACCAAAATAATTCATAACACCCGATAAATTCTTCATGAAACAAAAAAATGTGCCTAAATAAATTTCGCCACAATTTGTGGCGAAATTATATATTTTTATACTTAATTTAGTAATATGGCATTTTCTTGCAAAGACTAATTATTAAGGTTAACGGTATTTGAATCCTTCCTATTTACCTGGACAATTCTTTATAATGTCTGAGGCAATATCATTTCTACCATAAGCTTTATCAAAGTGTGCTGAAAATTCTTCGGCAAGTTTTTCTGCAGCTTTTTTAAATTTATCTTTATCTTTCCATGTATTAATAGGTTTCAGGATTTCTGTTGGCACTCCAGGACACGATTTAGGCACATTAACATGGAATAACGGATCATATTCGAACTCTACATCTTTTAGTTTTCCTTCGAGAGCGGCTTCTACCATAGCTCTTGTATATTTAAGGTCTATACGTTTACCCACTCCAAATTTACCACCCGACCAGCCTGTATTAATAAGATAAACACTGGTGTCGAATTGTTCCATTTTATCTCCAAGCATTTTAGCATAAACTTTTGGTAATGCAGGCATAAATGGCTGTCCAAAAAATCTTGAAAAAGTGGCCTCAGGTTCTACCACACCTGTTTCGGTGCCAGCAAGTTTGGATGTATAACCCATCAAAAACCAAAGCATAGCTTGATTTCTGTCTAATTTTGAGATTGGAGGCAAAATTCCTGTGGCATCTGCTGTTAAAAAAAGTATTGAAGACGGATGACCTCCTGTACTAGAATTTTTAATATTATTCAAAAAACTAAGCGGATAAGAGGCTCTTGAGTTTGGTGTTAATCTTTCATCATCAAAATCGAATTCTCCATCAGGATAAATCATTGCATTTTCAACAATAGCACCATGGTTTAGATAATAATCTGGATGCAGAACAGCTTTATAAATATCGGGTTCTTTTTCGGGTTTTATATTAATCATTTTCGCATAGCAACCATTTTCAAAATTAGCAACACCGTCATCGCTCCAGCCATGCTCATCATCACCAAGTAATGCACGTGTAGGATCAGCAGAAAGCGTAGTTTTTCCTGTACCAGAGAGGCCTAATATCAGGGCAGTTTTACCATCTTTACCTTCGTTTGCCGAACAATGGAGGGGCAAAACATTTTCAAGAGGCAAATAATAGTTCATCACTGTAAACATAAGTTTTTTTACGCTTCCAAGATATGCCGACCCAATTACAATACCAATTCTACGGTCAAAATCCATAACCACAATTTTATCTGTAGTTTCACCATTTGGTAATTTCCGCAATTTCCACTCATACTTTGCAGAATCTAATTGGTCAAAAGGCAATGCCACTAAATAAAATGGTTTATCCGAAAAACACGATTTATTAATATCTGTCGGAATTGGACGAAACATATTATCCACGAAAATAGATGTAAGAGCCTGACTGGTAACCGTTTTAACAGGTAAAGCATAATTTGAATCAGCACCTATTACTCTATCGTTTACATAAACTCTAGGGTGCTTTCCAATAAAACCAAGAGCATCCTCAAATACCATATCAAAAACACGCTCAGGAATTGGCAAGTTATTGGGTGAGTTCCAATCAATATGAATTTGACTTTCGGGGCGCTTAACAATAACTGTGTCTTTTGGGCTACGACCAGTAGAATCAGGCTGTGTCCAAGTTGCCAAAGTCCCACTTTTTGAAACCAAACATTCACTATTGCTTACTGCGTCTCCAATAAGTCTTTTTCTATCAGCATTGACAATTAAATTTTTACATTCAATTAATAATTCATCAATTTTGCTGTGCGTCTCGTTAAAGTTAATTGTTTCCATAAAATAGCTTAAAATTTACAGGGGCAAAAATAGAAAAATTGCAAGACAAAAAACCTGTTAAAGAATATAAATTAGCATATTATGTTGTAAAATACAATCCTCACAATAATAAAACGGCATTTAATGAATTAGTAAATATTTTTTTTTCTTTTATTCTCCTAAGTTTTATTATTTTGCACAAAATTTAAAAATTTATGTTTAAAAAAGTACCGCATACCTATGTTATAGTTTTTTCGATAGTTATTATTTCGGCAATACTAACATGGATAATACCAGCAGGCGAATTCGAGAGAACCGTAAAAACTATGGCAGACGGTCAAGAACGGACTGTAATTGTCGAAGATTCATATCATAAAACAGATACTGAGCCACAAACTTGGCAGGTTTTTTCTTCTATTTTTAATGGATTTGTTGAACAAGCCAACATTATTGTTTTTATCCTTTTAATTGGAGGTGCTTTTTGGATAATGAATGCAAGCAAAGCATTAGATGTAGGAATTATGTCATTTATTGCTGCAACAAAACGTCTCGAAAAGTTTAAGTTTCTACGCAAAATTGGAGTAGATAATATTGTTATGATAATGATAATGACATTATTTAGCTCATTCGGTGCTATCTTTGGAATGAGCGAAGAAACAATTGCTTTTGTGATTATTTTAGTGCCTCTCGCAATATCAATGGGATACGATTCAATTGTAGGAGTCTCACTTGTTTATGTATCGGCTCACCTTGGCTTTGCAGGTGCGATTTTAAACCCTTTTACAATAGGCATAGCTCAAGGACTCTCAGATTTGCCGATTTTTAGCGGCTGGGAATATAGGATTATTTGCTGGTTAGTTATTAATGCGGTTGGTTTTACATTTATTTTGCTTTATGCTCGAAAAATCAAACGAAATCCGAAAAAAAGCCTCATGTACAATGCCGATGAGTACTGGCGAAAACATACAGAGGACAATTCTGAAAAAATAGAGTATCATACTCCAATAAGTGCATGGATTAGTTATATATTAACTCTAGGTGTTTTAATAATGTTTTCGGTTTACTATCCCGATTCTATTTTAAAAATTGGTAATGCAAGTTTCCATTTTCCAGCTTTGCCAGTAGCTACCATATTATTTGCAGTAATTTCATTTTTCACTTTACGTAAAAGCGTCCATTTTTTTATTTTAAACTTGCTTGCTTTTACTATTGTTTTCCTAATTATTGGCGTAATGGGCTACGAGTGGTATGTGATGGAAATTGGTGCGTTATTTTTCGGAATGGGGCTTGCCAGTGGTATCGCAATGAATCAATCAGCAAATAATATCACAAAACTATTTATCGAAGGAGCAAAAGACATTTTTTCGGCAGCTTTTATTGTAGGTATTGCTGGAGGTATTATTATAATCCTTACTGACGGCAAAATTGTTGATACCATAATGTACGGATTATCGCAAGCCATGCAAAATGTAGGAAAAGAAACCTCGCTTGGTGTTATGTATGGAATTCAGACTTTTTTAAATGTTATAATTCCTTCGGGCTCGGCAAAAGCCGCACTTACAATGCCAATTATGGCTCCATTCTCCGACCTAATTGGAATTGCACGTCAAACAACAGTTCTGGCTTTTCAATTTGGAGACGGCTTTACAAATATGATCACGCCTACTTCTGGTGTCTTAATCGGCTGTCTTGGAATTGCTAAGATTCCTTATAATCTGTGGCTCAAATATATCTGGAAATTAATACTATTATTAGTAATTATTGGCTTTTTGCTAATGTTGCCAACTATGTATTTCGACATAAACGGATTTTAAATAGAAAGTAAATGAAATTAAAAATATTAATAATTATTATCGCAGGTTCACTTTGCTTAAATGCTTTAGGACAAGTTTATCCACCAAAAAATGATAGTACTTTTACTTTTTATGCCGAAGTCGGAATAAATGCCTCGCTACCTCAAGGTGAATTTAAGTATTATTCGGGAGGTCCAAATACAGGATATGCAAAACCTGGAGGCGGTATCTATTTTAGTGCTAAAGCATATCAAAATAAGTTTTTAGGATACTGTTTAAACCTAAATGCTTCGATAAATCCTGTTGATAACTCATTCTATGACTGCACTAATGATACACTTAAAGCTGATATTGGAATGTGGAGAAACATAAATTTTGGTATAGGTCCTTTATTATATGCAAATAGCGAAAATATTTTGCTTGAATTAAAGCTCCCTATCGGATTTAATACGGTTAGCCGCCCAGAGGTTATAGTTTATAATTATTATGCAAGTTCAGGAGCAATAAACAGATTATATAAATACACTAGCGGACACTCCATTGGCTGGTCTGTTACCCCTGAAATTGCAATGATATTTAAAATTAATGATAATTTACAATTAAAGTTTTTTAGTTATTATCTTATTTCTAATGTAACTCTCAATTATCAGTTAATATATGGCGACCCTCAAACCTCTACAAACCCCATTGCAAATGCAGCAGAACGTGAACAAAAAATAAAAATCAGAAGCATAAACGCAGGTATAACCTGTGTTTTTAAACTCAATAAATAATTACTCTTTCTATATTTTATGGAATCCAAAACCAACAATATTCACAATAACAAATTAACAAAATCATCTTGTAAAACATTAGTTGTTGTTTTCCAAATCTTATTTTTAAGCTCGCAAATTGCTTGTCAAAATCAATCTACAGAAAAAACTCTTCCTGTAATTCATATATTCCCATCAAAAGAAATAACTTTCGAAAACAAAGAAAATTGTTTAATAGTTTTAGAAGATAATGGAATAATACATTCGATATCTTCTACAATAAAATGCCGTGGAGGATATTCTTCAAAATTCTATAAACATTCATATCGAATAGAGCTCAACCAAAAACATTCACCTTTTGGTTTACCAAGAGAAGACGATTGGATACTTAATGCAAATTATATTGATAAAACGTTTATGAGGCATAAACTATCATACGATTTATTTAGATTAATGGGAGACAACAATCTTGCCCCAGAGTGCTTATATGTTAATGTAAAAGTAAACAATGAATACAAAGGATTATATGTATTAATGCAAAGAATTAATGGCAATTTCTGTAATCTGAACAAAAAGGATGATAATGCTTTCGTTTGTAAAGATCCATTGGTGTTTTTTGACAATATTCCTGAAGAATTACTTAATAATAATAATTATCACGACCAAAAATACCCAAAAGTAACCAAACGTGATTTTACGCATACTCTTAACGAATTTCGAGAATTTATTTTTCATTCTTCCGATTCAGTCTTTCTTGCCAATATTGGGAAAAAGATTGACATTAACAATGTTGCAGACTGGCATATCTTATTACTTTTAACTAATAATGCTGATGGACTAATCAAGAACTTTTACTTATATCGCATAGACTCCAAAACTCCTATGAGAATTGCCATCTGGGATTACGACCACTCTTTTGGCAGAGATGGAGATAATGAGTTAAATATGCTAACTTACGAAATTGACTGTTCAAAAAACATTATGCTTAAACGTCTAATGGAAATTGACAAGTCTAATTATCCAACAATACTTAGAAATAGATGGTTGCAGCTCAGAGAATCAGGCATTATCTCTGTTAATAGCATAAATTATATGGTTCTAAAAAATCATTTTAGAATAAAAAACAACATTGATAAGAACTTCGAGAAATGGCCAGTAAACAGTAACGATTATTTTGATGCAAACACCTATTCGCAAGAAGTCGCAATTCTAAAACAATTTGTAGAAATTAGAATCCCACAATTAGATAAGTATTTTCAAGATATTGTAAAATAAAATAGAACAATTACAGCAATATATACAGCTAATAATAAGACACTAACAATCGATAACACAGTTCTATACAAATAATGCAAATCAATCAAACAAATATCCGAAAGTCCTTAATTTCATATGTTTTTTTTCTAACTTTGGGGCATACAATTATAACTAAAAACTAAATTCTAATATGCTTCAATACATTGAAAATAAGGAACATTACGAAACGGTTTTAAAAGCATGTTACCATGCAAACCAAACCTTATGGATTGGCACTGCAGATATTAAAGATTTGCACGTTTTGTATAAGGGTAGTTTTAGTCCATTTTTGCAAGTTATTTCCGATTTATTGAAGAAAGGTGTAAAAATCCGTTTAATTCATGCCAAAGAACCAGGGGCAAATTTTAGACGAGATTTTGATAAGTTCCCAAAATTAATTGAATCGTTAGAGCGTATGCTATGTCCGAGAGTACATTTTAAAATTATTATTATTGATATGCAAAAGGTTTATATCGGTTCTGCCAATTTAACTGGAGCTGCAATAGGAGCCAAATCAGTTGACAGACGCAATTTTGAAACTGGGATATTAACTGACGAGCCTGAGATTCTCGATTCAGCAATTCGCCAATTTGACGAAGTTTGGATGGGAAAACACTGTAAGACCTGCAAACGACAAGAGTATTGTGCAGATAAGGTAATATAACAAATTCTAATTTATGTAAAAACAGAAACTATTATTATTTCTCCAACAATAAAGATTGTAAAATAAATGTATTATCTTAGCCATTAAATTATGGCAAAGTATTTGAATCAC
>CAYNKH010000167.1:0-6457 GCA_964397745.1 uncultured Bacteroidales bacterium
CTAATATTGATGCTATTATGACTGCTGGTTCTTTTGGTATCAGTGCAGACAGGGCAGCTAATTTTGTAAGTGACAGTGCAGGAACACAATTGAATTACAGAGCTGTCAATGAAGCGGTAAGCAGCATGAGAAAAGGTAAAAAGGTAGATTCAAGCTGGAAAAAGGAAATAGAAAAAGACTATAAAAAAAGGGGATAACCCCTTGTCTGGTGCCTGGTGCCTTGTGTGGTGCCAGGCGAGGTGTATTATCTTATACTTATTACTTAAACTATTAATTTAATTTATACCGCAATAGTCAAATTAAAGGGACGAAATTCAATTCGTCCCCATGTTATTCTTTAATATTTAATTTAATTTTTAATTTTTCAAGCATGTCTTTTGTCATAGAATCTAAGTCATATTTCGGATTCCAGTCCCATTCTTCTTTTGCATCTGAATCATCTAAGGAATTAGGCCATGAATTAGCTATTTCCTGTCTTATAGGATCAACATCATAGTCAAGTTTGAATTCCGGTATAAATTTTCTTATAGATGTAGCTAACATCTCAGGCTCAAAGCTCATGGCAGTAACGTTAAAAGCATTGCGGTGTTTAAGTCTGTCTGGATTTGCCTCCATTAAATCAATGATTGCACTTAGTGCATCCGGCATGTACATCATATCCATATAGCTTCCTTTTTGAATAAAGCTTGTGTATTTTTTGCTTTTTAAGGCTTCATAGTATATATGTACTGCATAATCTGTTGTACCTCCTCCGGGCAGTGTTGCGTATGAAATAAGTCCAGGGAAGCGAACGCCTCTTGTATCAACTCCGAACTTCTTATAGTAATAGTCACATAATAATTCACCTGCAACCTTAGTTACTCCGTACATGGTGGTAGGTCTTTGAATTGTATCTTGGGGAGTGTTGTCTTTTGGTGTGGAAGGTCCAAAGGCTGCAATAGATGATGGTGTAAATACCATGCAGTTTTTCTCCTTAGCTATTTCCAAGACATTGTACAGACCGTTCATATTTATGTTCCAACATTGTTGAGGGTCGTTTTCTCCTGTGGCAGATAGAATGGCAGCAAGATTTACAATGGTGTTTATTTTGTGTTTTTCCACTGCTAATGCCAAAGTTTTAGAGTCATTGATATCAATGATTTCAAATGGGCCTGATTCAATTAGTTTCTCATGTCCTTTTTTCATCCTTCTGCTGCTTGCTACCACATTGTCTAAGCCATAAATTTTGCGCATTTCTTGCGTTAATTCGGAGCCTATTTGTCCTAATGCTCCTGTGATTAATATTTTTCTCAATTAATTACCTCCCATATTTGACTATGTGTTATTATGTAATTACGTATATATAATAACATAAAAAATGCTAAACATAAATAAAATTTTATCATTATTGCTTTAGATTGGGAAATTATATATAATGGTTAAAGTCCAAAAGTTTGATGATTATTCTGAATAAAGTGAAATTTTCGGAATATTAAAAAAATGAGATTTTTTGCTAGATGTGAATGACAGGGATTTGATTTGTACTTATTGGGAAACATTGAATTTACGAAAAAGGAGAATTAGTAGGATATGAAGAATATAAAGGATATTTATAATGGAATAATATCCCTATTTAACTATCCTCATATTTCAGAGAAACTTTTAAAGGATATAAAAGGGCCTGTATTACTTCACATAAGCGACACCCCTGCAGAAATTTACAATGATATTTTTAAAATAATTGATATTTTGAAACCTCATTATATTATACATACAGGTGACTTGGCGGATAATATTAAGCTGGAGATTCAAAAAAACAGAATCGACAGCTATTGTAGAGGAGTTAAAGAACTTGTTGAGGGATTGGAGAAGAATAACTCAAAGGTTTATTATTTGATGGGCAACCATGATAATTATGAGGTTGTTAGTAAATTGACTAAGAAAGGTAGGATTCTAGAGTATGGACTTTTGACTATTGATGATTGCAACATCACAGTGGGACATTACTACAAGGAATATTCATATAAGGCAGATTTTAACCTTTATGGTCATAGTTTTGAGCCGGGACATTACAAAAAAAATGGTACAATTGGTCTAAACGGGGTATTAAATATAAATATAATAGATTTAGAAACATGCTATTAGACCTTTCAAATAATACTTTTAATCAGTCTATTAACTTAATAGATAATGAATTACAATCATGGAAAGGCGATACTGAACAAACCGATGATATTTTAGTAATTGGAATAAAATTTTCTTAATTTTGCCTTCTAAATTTTAAAAATGCTTGATAATTACGATGTTATAGTAGTAGGAGCTGGTCATGCAGGATGCGAGGCGGCAGCAGCGACAGCAAATCTTGGCAGTAAAACCTTGCTTATCACAATTGACATGAACAAAATCGCCCAAATGTCATGTAATCCAGCAATGGGAGGCGTTGCCAAAGGTCAAATAATTAAAGAAATTGATGCTCTTGGTGGATATGCTGGTATAATTACAGATAAGTCAATGATACAATATCGCATGTTAAACATGTCGAAAGGACCAGCAATGTGGAGCCCACGAGCTCAATGTGACCGAATGGTATTTAGTGCAGAATGGCGAAATATACTTGAATCTCTTCCAAATATTGATTTTTGGCAAGATTCTGTATTAGACTTAATTATCGAAAACAATTGTGTAAAAGGCGTAGTTACCGAACTTGGTGTAAAATTCTATGGTAAAACTGTTATTCTTACAGCAGGAACATTTTTAAATGGTCTTATGCACATTGGACAAACAAAGTTGATTGGTGGTAGAATAGCAGAACCTTCAGTTTCTGGACTTACCGAAAAGCTTGCAGTGCATGGTTTTACCTACGACAGAATGAAAACAGGAACACCTGCAAGAATAGACGGAAGATCGGTAGATTTCTCAAAATTAGAGGCTCAAGAAGGAGATAAACACATTATGCCTTTCTCATATTTGCATAATTATAATCAAACATTCTTAAAACAACGCAGTTGTTATGTTGGATATACAGATCAAAAAGTGCACGAAAGTTTAAGAACAGGATTGGAAGAATCGCCTTTATATGATGGAACAATCCAAAGCATTGGACCACGTTATTGTCCAAGTATTGAAACTAAACTTGTAACTTTTCCTGATAAAGATAAACATCAATTATTTCTTGAGCCCGAAGGAGAAACAACAATTGAATATTATCTAAATGGTTTTTCATCATCTTTACCATTGCAAATTCAGTTAAATTCTTTGAGAAAAATTAAGGGTTTTGAAAATGCAAAAATATTTCGTCCAGGATATGCAATTGAATATGATTTTTTCCATCCTACACAACTTTACAATACTCTTGAAACAAAATTGATTAACAACTTGTTTTTTGCTGGTCAAGTTAATGGAACAACAGGTTACGAAGAAGCGGGTGCACAAGGGATAATTGCTGGCATTAACGCCCACCTAAAAATAAATAATAAACCAGAATTTACACTAAATAGAGACCAAGCATATATTGGAGTTTTAATAGATGACCTCGTAACAAAAGGTGTTGACGAGCCATATAGAATGTTTACATCGCGTGCAGAATTTAGAATTTTATTACGACAAGATAATGCAGACGTAAGGCTAACTGAACTTTCATATAACATAGGTTTAGCAAGTAAAGAAAGATTTGACAGATTAATACAAAAGATTAAATATAGAGATGAGTTAATTGCTTTCTTAAAAAAATATAGTGCAAAACCAGAAATAGTAAATTCAACTTTAGCCAGACTAGGCACTTCAGAATTAAAACAAAGCGTAAAATTAGAAACAGTCATATCTCGACCTCAAGTAAAACTTAACGACTTAATCCCAGTTATTCGAAAACTCAAATCAAAAATAGAGAGTTTTGGTGAAGGAACCCAAGAAGTAATAGATGCCGCAGAAATTTTAATAAAGTATTCGGGATACATAGAACGCGAGCGACTTATTGCTAATAAATTAAAACGTTTAGAAAATATTGTGATTGAAAACAAAATTAATTACGACTCTTTAAAATCCCTTTCAACCGAAGCACGACAAAAATTAATGAAAATAAATCCAAAAACCATTGGACAAGCATCAAGAATAAGCGGTGTTTCTCCCTCAGATATAAGTGTATTACTGGTTTTTCTAGGACGCTAATCAATTGTTCCACGTGGAACAATTACAAAAATAATATCGCCTTATAAAATAATTTAAAAACAAGCACCCATAATTTTTAACAAATTATTATCTTCGTATTAAATTAAAACTAAATAATTATGATTAAAATAGAAGGTCAAATTGTAGATGTTTTCAATCGTGAAATATTTCCTGGTGAAATAACAATAGAAAACAATAAGATAAAATCAATCATTAAAAAAGAAACCTCCAGTGAATTTTATATTTTGCCTGGTCTAATTGACGCTCATGTTCATATTGAAAGTTCAATGTTAATACCAAGCGAGTTCGCTAAACTTGCAGTAAGTAATGGAACTGTTGGAGTGCTAACAGACCCACACGAAATAGCCAATGTTATGGGGATAGAAGGTGTAAAATTTATGATCGAAAATTCAGAATCAACACCTCTAAAAACATATTATTGTGCACCTTCTTGTGTGCCAGCAACACCATTCGAGTCCTCTGGAGCAATATTAAATTCTACCGATATAGAAACTTTATTCCGAGATTATAAACTAAAAGTATTAGGCGAAATGATGAATTATCCAGGAGTAATTTATAACGACGAAGAAGTACATGCTAAATTAAAAATAGCAAAAAAACACAATGCTCTAATTGACGGACATATTCCTGGGATAAAAGGAGAGGACTTAGAAAAATACATTTCTGCTGGAATTTCGACAGACCATGAATGTTTTGACATAGAAGAAGCCATCGAAAAAATCAATCTTGGAATGAAAGTTTTAATCCGTGAAGGATCAGCTGCTCGTAATTTTGAGACACTATTTCCCCTAATTTCCAAATTCAATGATATGGTGATGCTTTGCACAGATGACTCACACCCTGACGACCTCATTAAATACGGTCATATTAACAAAATATTGAAAATGGGAATAAAACGACATATTGACATATTTGACCTATTACAAGCAGCATGTATTAATCCTATAAAACATTATAATTTAGAAATAGGACTATTAAGAGAAAATGATTTTGCCGATTTTATAATTGTAGATAATTTATCAGACTTTAATATTTTAGAAACATATATTAATGGAGAACCTGTTTTTTCTCATGGGCGAGTTTTATTTAATACCGAAAAAGTAAAACCAATAAATAATTTTAAAGCAGAAAAAATTTCGCCAAATCAGATTTCTATTGAAGATAAAAATAAATCAATAAAAGTTATAGAAGTTATTGATAAGGAATTAATAACCCGATCTTTTTCTGAAACACTAAAATCTAAAAATGGAAAATTAATTTCTGATACAGAAAAAGACATTCTAAAAATTGTTGTTTATAACAGGTACAAAAAAACATCTAAACCTCAAGTTGGTTTTATTAATGGTTTTGGTTTAAAAAAAGGAGCCATTGCAACTTCTATTGCCCACGACAGCCATAATATTATTGCAGTCGGAGTAAATGACAAAGAAATTACCAAAGCTATCAATGAAATTATAGAACATAAAGGAGGCTTAACGTACGTCAACGACAATGATTACTACACACTACCATTAGAATTTGCAGGACTTATGACACAACAAAACGCCAATGATGTAGCCGAACTTTATGGTAAAATCAATAAAACCATCAATGCTAATGGATGCAACTTGTCTTCACCGTTTATGACACTATCATTTATGGCATTATTAGTTATTCCAGAACTCAAAATAGGAGACAAAGGATTGTTTGATGTTACAAAATTTGAATTTACAGAACTTTATAATTAATGTTCCACATGGAACATCGACTATTCGTTTGATTATCAACATATTAACTGTTTAAAAAATGATAGCACTTATCCAAAGAGTAAAAAACGCATCGGTTGAAATAAATAATAAACCTTATTCCCAAATTTCAAAAGGATTAATTATATTTCTTGGCATAACTCACAACGACACAGAAGAAGATATAGAATGGCTAACAAACAAAATTGTTAATCTTAGGATTTTTGATGATGAAAATAATATAATGAACTTGTCATGTATTGATATAGATGGCGAAGTTATAACAATTAGTCAGTTTACTCTACATGCAAGAACAAAAAAAGGAAATAGACCTTCTTATATTGATGCAGCCCAACCCGAAATAGCTGAACCTCTATATTTAAAATTTGTTGAAAAACTCGATTTGCTTTGTAATAAAAAAACTCTAACAGGAATATTTGGTGCAAATATGCAAATTAATCTCTACAATGATGGACCAGTTACAATTATTATAGATAGTAAGAACAGGAGATAATAGTACCCTTCGGCTCCGCTCAGGGTACTATAAATTCGGCTCCGCTCAGGGTACT
>CAYNKH010000168.1:0-6445 GCA_964397745.1 uncultured Bacteroidales bacterium
AAATATTAAAATCAATTTTTTCCAAATTCAAATCAATATTTCCAATAAAATCAGCTTTTAACTCGTTAATTTTAATTCTAAAAGGCAAAATATTTAAACTATCATTTTTTAATAAAATTTTGGTTTCAAAATCAAATATTTTTAATTTATCTTCATTAATTCCGTAATCTTTCAAAAAATCTGTTCGCATTTCAAAATCTTGCAAAGAATTTTTGAGGCTTTCAACTTTTTCCCAAATGTTTTTTTCTGCTTGCGAAAGTGTGTCTTGTAAAGTTTCAACACCAAAACTTATTTTTGGAGAAAACTCGTTAGATTTATTAACCGAGGAAATTCTAAGCTTGCAAGTTACCAATGCCTTTTTTATTTGTGATCCTGTTATTAAGACTTTGAATTTTTGGGATAAACTAACAAAAGAATTACAAAATAAAGGTTTTGAATATTTTGTTTTCGATAATATTGTTTCAGATCCTGGATACGAAATAGCTGATGCTGCGACCAAAGAAACTCTTAAAACAAAATGTGATGTTATTGTTGGTATTGGGGGAGGCTCTGCACTCGACATTGCTAAAATAATTTCTATAAGTGCTGTTACTGGTGAAACTTGCAAAGAGCTAATGAGTAAAAAAGAAATTACACATAAAGGATTGCCACTAATACTTATTCCAACTACAGCAGGAACTGGCTCTGAAGTTACTCACATAAGTATTTTAAGCGATAATAAAGAGCAAACAAAAAATGGATTGGTAAGTTCTAAGTTATATGCTGATATTGCAATATTAGATCCAATTATCACACTTAGTTTACCGCCCGAAATAACCGCATTTAGTGGACTGGATGCAATAATTCACGCATTAGAAGCTCTTACCTCTCGTTTGGCAAATCCACTTACCGATATTTTAGCTCTCGAAGCATTAAAAATTTTATATGATAATATTTTAGACGCTTTTAATGACGGGCAAGACATAGATGCTCGCACCCAAATGTTGTATGGAAGTATGCTTGCAGGAAAAGCTTTTGCAAATAGTAGTGTAGGAGCAATTCACGCTTTTGCATATCCGATAGGGGCAGAATATAATATCCCACACGGACTTGCAAATTCAATTATGCTAGTTCCAGTGTTGAGATTTAATTTACCAGCTGCTCCAGACAAGTATGCAAAGGCTGCAAGAGCAATCGGAATAGATACATTAGGAATAACAAATCTTGCAGCATCAGAATTATTGCTGGCAAAACTTGATAAATTGGTCGATGAACTAAAAATAAGCAGGTTATTACGCTTTTATGGAGTTTCAAATTCCGATATTCCTCGATTATCCGAAAAAGTAATGAAAATCACAAGGCTATTAAACAATAATCCACAAAAAGTTTCACTAAAAGATGCTGAAAACCTTTATTTCGAAGCACTTTAGTGGGGAGTTGGAAGTGGGGAGAGAGGGGACTGAGGGAAGCTGAGGAACGAAGTTTGTCTCGAAGGTGCCGAATGATGACACAGAGATGTTCGATTGCTCGTTGTTATTAATTATCAGAATATGCACTAAGTTGGTTGAGCGTTGCGGCTTATTGAAGTAGGTTTTGGCCTTAGCCAAAATGTCTCGAAACCACCGATTTCTTTCTCTGTGTAATTGTTCTTCCAAACTGCTTATCTCAAAAATAAATTGTAACTTTTCCACATCTCCATACGTCATATAATCGATTTAAAAAATACAAATAAATAAAATGACAAATAAATTATGAAAAAAACATTAATTATAGCAGTAGTTTTGGGAGTCTTGCTAAGCTCAACAAGTTTATCGGCATCGGTTTATGATTCACATGTTGATGATACAATTAGAATTAAAACCAAAGATAACTCCGAGATGATAATAATTATAAATGATCTCGAAGATATTGAGAATCTTGATAAAGAAATGAATGCAGTAATGGACAATCTTGATAAGATATTCGAGCAACTTGAAATTAGACTTGATGGTATGGATTCTGTGATAAACATTTCTGTTAAAAACATTGACGACAAGTTATTTGTTGATGTAAAAGGTGTTGAAAACGAAGTAAATAAGGATATTAGCATAGATATTAGAAACGATAAAACGCCACGAAAACCCAAAACTTTACATGGATTTACGCTTATGGAATTGGGGATGAACAATTATCTTGAAAATGGAAAGTTTCCAAATGATAATGCAGAACAATTTTCTGTTAAACCGTGGGGCTCATGGAATGTCGCACTTGGTGGTGGCATGAGATGGTATTTTGCAAAGCCAGTTTCAATTGATATTGCTGCTAGTTTTTCATGGTATAATTTTAAATATGCAGACAAATCAACACGTGTTGAGCAAACAGCAAATGATGTTGTATTTAGCTCTGACACCTTAGGAGCCGATTATATTAAAAGTAAAACAACCGTACCTTTTATTAATTTAAGCATTATGCCCATGGTTCATTTTGGCCCCAAAAATAGCGGTGTTAATCATAAAATGTTTAGACTTGGTGCTGGTGTTTATGCTGGATACCGTTTGGGAGGACATGTGAAACATGAATACGAAATCGCTGGAACACAATCTGTATATAAAAATAAAGGAGACTATTTCCTTAATTCTTACCGCTATGGCGTAAAAGCTGTATTCGGAATATATGATTTTAATATTTTTGCCGCTTACGATTTGAGTACTCTTTATGCAGAAAACAAAGGACATGAACTTAACCCAATTAGTTTCGGTCTTAACTTTACATTCTAAAAAGGAAACAGTTGTCTTTAAGTTTTATACTTAAACAAGGATTACACACCACAAGAACAAGAATATAAAAAGCGCGGACATCCTTTTAAAAATGATTTTATAGAATTTGCTAAAAGAATGTAGGTGTTAAAGAAACTAGAATCAACAAATTATTAAATCCTTTACGTGGTAAACAATTGCTTGTAGAAACTTTAGTGAGCCATTCTTTTTTAAGTGAGACTAAAAAGCGTGCTTATTTGTTATTGTATTGTACAAAAAGGAACTATTTAGTTTTAATGTTTACAAAATCAATTGCTAAATTTTCATTATATTTGTATGTTACAACATTTAGCAGAAAAATGACAAAGGGAAAAATCATATTATTATTAATTTTCATTTCATATAGCTTGTTTTCACAGCAAGAAGCTTATTCGTTTTTTGCCGCTGGTCACTTATACGGTGCCCCAGGGGTTGAAAATATTGGGTTTCATCCACCTTTTAAGGCAAAGTTTGAATATATACAAGGGCGAGAAGAAATTAAATTTGGAGTTTTATTAGGGGATATTATAATTTATGGGGCAGAAGGTAAGTGGGAAAATGTAATTGCAGATATTGACACGCTTGGTTTGCCATGCTATATTGCAGTTGGAAATCATGATATGAAAAATCCAGAATATTATTTTGCACAATTTGGAGATACAACATATTATAGCTTTTCTTATAAAGATGATTTATTTATAGTACTTGACCCAAATATAGACAGTTGGAATATTTCGGGTGAGCAATTAAGTTTTTTACAAAACACACTTAATTTGGAAGCACCAAACCATGATAATATTTTTGTAATGATGCACCAACTATTATGGTGGGCTCCTGATAATAAATATTCGATTATTGCTTTAAATTCAACAGAAGGACGTGATAGTGAGATAAATTTTTGGACTGAAGTTGAACCATTGTTTCGTGAACTAGAAAATAATGTTGTAATGTTAGCTGGAGATGTTGGTGCAGCATCTTATGCTTCTGATTTTATGTATGATCAGTATGATAATATAACTTTCGTCGCTACTGGAATGGGAAAAGGAGCAACAGATAATTTTGTTATTGTAAATGTGGATGAAGAAAAAAGAATTGATTTTGAATTAATTTGTTTAAGTGGAGACGAATTATATTGTTTTGGTAATTTAACAGATTATAGTATCTCTGGCAATAATGACATAATTGTAGATAATTGTTTTGTTGTTTCTCCAAACCCTGCTCAAGATAAATTAAATATTGAAAATCTAAAAGATAGGATATTAGTGATTGAGATTTATTCAGTCCAAGGACAATTAGTTTTTACACAAACACATTCGCAAGACCTAAAACTACCCATAAACATTTCTGAGTTATCTCAGGGATTATATATTATAAAACTTATAACAGAAAAAGAAGTTATAAGTCAAAGATTTGTAAAAACTGACTGAATTATCAATTAAAACTTACCCTATTTACAAACAATTAGAATCCGCGATAAATCCAGATTATCTATTAACTTTCGGCACTCTTAATACCTTACAGAAATTGTATAAATGTATATAGTAATTATTTTGGAAAAACACTTTCTTTTGTTATTTTTGTCTTTAAACATGTTAATTTAATGGTTTAACGCTAAAAATAATCTTATGAAATTTTTCATCAATAAAAGTCTATATCTTTCACTATTAATAATTTTCGTTTTTCTGTTTGTTGTTGAGGATGATTGTTTATCTCAAGGTAATCAAGGGTATTATTTTTCTAAATCCATGCGTATCGAAAATGAAATAAAAATTACTATTCCAATAGAAGATTTTAATGAAATTTACTCATATTTGCAAGACAATTACAACACAGAAAACTTCTTTTTACATAAGATGGATAGTAACTTCTCTGTTACATTTGCAGAAGACTTAATAATAGATCAATATTATGATAATGAAAAAATGCAGCTCTTAAATGGGCGAGATGGTATTCGTCATCGAAAAAGATCTGTTTTGTCAAATCCTGAAGATGAAAAACATGGTCGCGAGCTTATGCAAATTAAAATTGATAGTGTTGGAGATAATCCTTTGAGCAGAGGGGAAATTAAATACAAAGTTAAGCATTATAGAAAAAAAGAAGCAGAGTTTGATTCTCACGATTTTCTAGGAGTTATTGATAGAGAAGATAGGTATCGAGCTATCCTAGAACTAAAAAGATTTGGTATTGAACCTCTTGACTTATTTCCAACTATTAAAATCGAGCAAAACAGAAAAAGAGTATATGTTAGTTACGAACAAAATCCCCTAATGACAGTAACTTTAGATAGCGTTACTTCAACATATAAAAGAGAGACATCAACTTTTATTGAGTTAGAATTAGAAATAAATGAAAATTTATACACACAAAGCGACTCTATTAAACGTCAAGAATTGGAGAGTTACAGTACTATGATTTTTGAAGATTTAAAAACCAATTTTCCAAAAATCAAACAAGATCAAACACCTAAATATAATAAAGCATTTGCTCAATTAAATATAACTGAATTTACAAAGCCAAAAAATTATGTTGGAATAATAATTCTTGGATTATTTTGCGGAATAGTGCTTGTTATAATATCAATTGTAATTTATAAAAAGATTAAGAATAAAAAACAAGTTTAATTATTTGCATTAGAGGTTTTGTTATGAGTGAAAGCAACTTTATTATTCGTAAAAAAAGTTTTTGAGTTTGTTTAATTTCCCATTATATGTCTTACCATTTAGTTTTAAAACAGATTTTACCTCAATAATGTGTTCTTTCCAAATATTATTAAGTTCGCAATTTGTTGCCGTAATTGAAGCAGGTCCAAATTCGGGTTTTTTTTGTAACAAAACAAAGCCATAAGTTGCATTTGAAATTTTACAACTGTCTATATTTGCATGGGATAAATCCTTTGAGGCAATTCCAATTCCTGCATTCTCAATTATTACATTTTTAATTGTTGCCTTGGTGTTTTCTCCAATCGATATAGCTTTATCGAGACTATGTCTAATCGTACAGTTTTTTATTATTACATCGCTGGTAGAAAAATCTATCGCATCGTTTCCATTGTATAAAAATCTACAATTATTGAGAGTCCCTGTACAAAAATCTGAGTCGTGAGAATCGCCAAAAGTATTTTGCAACAAACAATCTTTAACAAGAAAATCGCAACGGATTGTATTTAGCATATCTTCGCAATGATTATTTGTAAATGTGCAATTATAAAACTCAACATCCGACTCGTAAAATGTTACAGCACCAGTTAATGTCCACCAGTTATAATCTAATGTATTGAGATTGTCAAAAATTACATTATTAATAATTGATTTTTCTTCAGCTTGAAGTACTGTGAACCCATTTGCTGTTTTATCAGAAGAAAATATTTTAATTGGATTTTCTTTTGTGCCATTCATACTGACAGTTGAATTGATAATCATTGCTGATTTGTTGATTAAATCAATTGTTGTTCCTAGGTCAAAATAAACGTCATAACCGATAGGCGTGTAAACATGATTATTAAAAACAATATTTCCTTTAAAGTGAACTTCTTGTTTTTCATAATTGACATATTTACTTATATTTGTTGAGTTTGCTGCAATGTCGTTTCTAGGATTATATGTTGTTGGAGCAGGCCAATGTACAATTTTAGTAGTATATGTTGTGTCTATATTTTCTAATTTAAAAAACACTTGATTGTAATCGTTTAAATC
>CAYNKH010000169.1:0-6392 GCA_964397745.1 uncultured Bacteroidales bacterium
TTATTTGTAAATAAAAATCATTAAATTCAATTTTGCAAACATAAGAGGGCTTTAACATCAGTAAAAAACGATTACACTCTAAACAATTTGTCCAGAGGACATATACAATTTTTCCCAATATTAATGTTTGAAAAAGTATGCGTTTGCCCTGAAACAATAAACTAATGATTTTGACTAAAATATTTTTTTGATTATCTTTATGCAAATTTTAAAAGTAAATTATTATGAGATTATTATTAATTAGCAATTCGACAAATGCCGGAGAGGCATATCTTGATTATCCAAAACATAATATAAGCGAGTTTTTGGGAGATAAACCTGTAAAATGTCTTTTTATTCCTTATGCAGGTGTAACCGTAACATGGGACAATTATGAAACAAAAGTTAAGTCAAGGTTTAACGAGGTTGGACACGATATAATTTCTATACATCGTTTTGCCGATCCTATTAAAGCTATTGAAGAAGCAGATGCAATTGTAGTTGGTGGAGGTAGTACTTGGAATTTGGCTTATCAAGTTCATCTAAATAAATTAACAGATGTAATTGTTAAAAAAGTAAAAGCTGGTACACCTTATATTGGTTGGAGTGCAGGTTCTAACCTTGCTTGTCCTTCAATTAAAACAACTAACGATATGCCAATTATTGACCCAATGGGTTTTGAGGCATTAAATTTAATTCCTTTTCAAATAAATCCACATTATCTTGATAAAAATCCTGATGGACATGGTGGCGAAACTCGCGAAGATAGAATTAATGAGTTTATGGTATTAAATCAAGATATTTATATTGCTGGATTACGTGAAGGTACAATGTTTCTGGTCGAAGGCGACAAAATGAGCATGATTGGAAAACGTAGCCTTAGACTTTTTAAATTTGGTCAAGAGCCAAAAGAATTATCTCCGGGTTCGGATTTTAGCTTTTTGTTGAAATAGTGAGTGTTAGGGGATAACGATTACTTTTTTTTAGCACTCCTGTAAAAATATAGAATTTATTGGTTTTGGTGACATCGGTGGTTTCGAAAGCATCAGTTAACTCAGTTACTTTCAAGTTAAGACATGTTTGGTGCCACAACTCTCTTTTGCAAACTTATTAAAATATTAAACGAGTTTTTTTAGGGATTGGGAAAACCAAAAGGCTAATAAATTATATCGTATTTATAAAATACTAATATTTATATTTGAAAAAGAATTTAAATTATTAGTATAAGAACAACTTATATAAAATAGGAGTATTTATAACAAGGTGTTAAAGCTTATGGTTAATGTAATAGATAAAAAAAGGTATAATAGAATGATACGGACAAGAGAACCTCCGTTTTTTGACTCATCTTAACTGTAATAAATGGTTTGTAAGATGTGTTATTAAAAAAAGTGGAGATTAGTAACCACTCAAAAAACGGGGCGATACCGAAAAGCCAAATTATTCGGAAAACAAATAAATGAAAAAGATGAAAAAACAAATTTTAATAATAGTAACGTTTGTAGCAGCAGTTGCTATATTTTCAAGTTGCACAACCTATAATCATAGCATGAGAGAGCCTAATGTAAGAGTAGAGTTAGGAAAAAGCGATTTTACTTTATCGGAGCAAGTAAGTGCTGAAGCAACATCTACTAAAATAATTTGTATTGATTGGGCTAGGTTATTTACAAAAAAAACTGGTAAAGTTGAAGGTGGTGCTTTTTCTTCATCAATTAGTGCAGCAGTTATTCCTGTAGTCGGTTATGTCCTTTCTGACAAGACTGCAAATTATGCACTTTACGAATTGATGAGTGGAAATCCAGGTTATGATGTTGTATTTTATCCTCAATACGAGACCAAAGTGTTTAAACCTGTTTTAGGAATTGGCTTCTTTGCAACAATTACAACTGTGAAAACAACTGCCAGACTTGGAAAGTTGAATAAATAAAATCTAATTTAATAGTATATAGTAATAATTGCAGAGTTATGTAAAAATTGAAACTTTGTAATTAGGCATATATTTGTGCTTTGTAAACTAAGCTTACAAAACAAATAACGTGTCGCCAGAACAAGTAGAACGCATGCAGACAAAAATAAAGCAAATAAAAGCAGAATTAGCTGCAGACAAAAAGCATTGGGGCGGATACTATCATGATGGTAGAGGACTTCGATATTTATCTCCTGCTTTGTATGTTCAAATTGCAGATTATACAGGTGGATTACCTTATATAAACTAGGTCGAAAAACATTTTCCAGATGATAGTGTTTATGCAAAATTCTTTTTGAATAAAGGTGTTCTTTTCAGTCGTCAATATAGAAAAAGCATTGAAAGCTTTAACAGTACTAGTTTTAGCTATGTTAATCGTCAGTCGAATTTGCTTAAAAGTTCGGGTCTTAGTAACAATACTTAAGAAAAGAGATAAACAAAAAACGCTTTCTGTTTTAACGTTTTTTGTTTTAAAATTGACAATAATAGAAGGCTTTAGAAATTTGGCTAAAAATATAAGAATAACGCTCTTAAGTTAATCAAACACTGCACTCAAGATAAAATGTAAATAGTATAATTAATGTATAAAAAAAATTTTGTAGTTTAATAATAAAGGTTTACCTTTGTTATTAAATTAACAAAGTGGTCAATGTAAGCTTGTAAAACTCTATAATTTACAAATAATAATTAAACTAAATTTACTTAACTTAATTTTAATAACTATGAAAAGAATAAACGTAATTATTGGACTTGTTGTTTTATTTGCAATGAGTTCTAATGCTCAGGTGGTTTATACAGAGAATT
Source organism: uncultured Bacteroidales bacterium (assembly GCA_964397745.1). GTDB lineage: Bacteria > Bacteroidota > Bacteroidia > Bacteroidales > ML635J-15 > Bact-19. Next base: position 2,750 of record CAYNKH010000169.1, read on the forward strand.
TTGAAGGTCTAAATATTGGGGAGGGAATTTCGCAGCAAGTGCCAGCCAATTGGACGACATGGAGCGATAATCCAGGATCTGGGGAAGACCCAGTTGTCTCTGATGCTTATGCATATGGTGGTACGAAGTCATTAGTTGTTGGTGCAGGGAATGACGCAGTAATGACTGTTGGAACACTCAGTGAAAATAGATACAAAATGGATTTTTATTTATATGTTCCTACAGGTCGGTGTGCATTTTATTCGCCAATGCAGGTATTTAATCCTGCAGGATCAGTGTATAACAATGGATGTCAGGTGTTTTTTAATAATGGAGAGGGTTCTGTTGATGCATCTGGAGTTACAGGTGTTGCAACATTTACCTTTAATCATGATACATGGCTACATGTTGTTCAGTATTTTGATTTTGATTATGATTTAACTGAAATTTATATAAATGATGACCTTATTCATTCTGGGGCTTGGAGTCCAGGATTAGGCTATACTTCTAATACATTGGACGGTTTCGATTTCTATGGTTGGGATGACTCAACTCCTGAATATTATGTTGATGATATTGTTTTTGAGCAAGTTGAGGCTGTTAATCCTGCCCAAAATCTTGTTTTAGAGATACAAAATGACTTTAATGTATTAGCTTCGTGGGATGTTCCTATTTCTGGAACTCCTGAATCATATTTAATTTATAGAAATGGTGTGCAAATTGATGAGGTCTCTGGGGTAACAACACATTTGGATGAGTTTTTATATCCTGCTAATTATGAATATTATGTTGTAGCATATTATGGGATAAATGTAGGAAGCTCTGTTCCAACAGGGGTAGTGCCAGTTGAAATACTCGGAGGTGTTGCTAGAGAACTTGCATTATTAGAGGTATTTACTGGCACTGAATGCGATGATGCCAATTTTATAAAAAGTGCTTTAACTCTTCTACAATCAAGCGGCTTAAATTATGTTGTGCTAAACTTTTTCCAAGATGTTGAGTATGCAGCAATTGGTGCAGATGCCAGATTAGATTATTACACTCCATATTTTGATGAGAATGAAGATAATGCATTAATATGTCCAAGTTCCATAATTAATGGGATGTATGGTGTTGAAGGGTATTTAGGCTCTCTTATAGATCAAAAAAATTATTACTCTAATCAGATTACTGCTGCTCTTGATTTAAGAGCATTATACACACTATCTCCATCAGTTACAATGACCTCAACTAACCCTTATGAATTTAATATTAGTGTTGATGTAGAAGAGTTAATTCCATATTATTTTGATGATGATATAAACCTATTTGCAGTTATTACCGAAAGTGATATTGCATATTCATGGCAAGGTGGTAGTAAATTAGATAATACTGTTAGGTTTTTTGAGTCTAAATTACTTGATTTTAGTAGTAGCGTTAATCAAACAGAAGAATTTAATATTTCTATTGATCCTACTTATAATGTGCAAAATTGTGATTTGATTTTGTTCTTGCAAAATATGAATAATGCAAATATTCTTGAAGCATACTCGACTCCTTTAGCTACATTTGTTAATGTAGGTCAGACTATCGAAAAAAAATCTAAAGTCTATCCAATGCCTGCAAGCGACCGTATTTTTATTGTAAGTACTGATAATATCAATAGGCTTGAGCTAATGAATTGTACGGGACAAATAGTATTGTCTTCGCAATACGAATCTGATAAGATCTCTGTTGATTTGTCAGAACTGACGGCAGGTGTGTATTTTGTGAAAATTTACACAGCTACGGGAACAGATACGCATAAAATCATAATTAACTAAAATGTGTTTTGCGTATATATTGATATGTAAATAAAAACTAGTGATTAAATTACAACATAATCTTGTTTGTAGCAAGATTATGTTTTAGCTTTGGATTATTCTAAAATAATTAAACAAAAAGCTTATGAAACTTTTAAACTCTTCTTTGTTTGTTTGTTTTACTATATTATTTTTAATAGTCTTTAGCTCCTGCAAGGAAGAGCCTATTGTTGAAAAACCTGAAACAAGCTCGTTAACAATTCTCTCAGTTGAAAAAATAAGTGTAGCTTTTTCATTTAGTCTTATTAATAATAATGGTGGAAATATTACCGAAATAGGTATTTGCTGGGATACACTTGATTATCCCAAAATATCTAAAAATAAACTGGAGCTTAATACCGAAGAACTCGAATTTTCCAAAATATTAAACAATTTAAGTCCTGACACCGAATATTATATACGTTCTTATGCAATAAATTCAGCTGGAGTTGGGTACTCTGAAACCTCAAACTTCAAAACATATACATTGTATTATGAAGGCACAATTCAAGATGTTGAAAACAACGAATATGAAATAATCAGTGTTGGAGAGCAAATATGGGTGTCAGAAAATTTAAAAACAACAAAACTAAACGATAATACTCCAATTCAGCAAATTTCTGACAATACAGCTTGGGGAGAAACAAATAATGCAGCATGTTGTTGGTATTTTAATAATCAAACTGAAAATATTGATGTTTACGGTGCATTGTATAATTATTCAGCAATCGAAACTGGTAAATTATGTCCTCAAGGCTATCATGTTCCAACAGTGCAGGAATGGGAAAATCTTAAGAATTATTTAATTACTCATGGATATAATTTTGACGGTAGTAGTTCAGGAAATAAATTTGCAAAATCTTTAGCGTCAAAAGAAGGCTGGGCGTATAGTGGTGCCGAAGGTTGTATAGGAAATAATCCAGATTCCAATAATAGTAGTGGGTTTAATGTTTACCCTTCAGGAATACGAAATAATTCTGGGGATTTTTTAAGTCGAACTTATGTTGCAAGTTTTTGGACTTCAACAATTATTGATCAGGATAATGCAAATTCAATAGATTTGTTTAATAGTAATGCGTCAGTTTATATTAATGAAAATCCAAAACTTGATGGTTTTTCTGTTAGATGTATTAAGGATTAGGTGTATTTAAAGGTGATAATGATATTTAGACTAATATAATCACTGTGTAGCAATCAGAGTGAAGTTCAGATTGAACTAAAGTTTAAAGACAACTTTGAGAACAAAGTTTGGAAATTATTCAAATTATGATGTTTTTTTGTAAATGCTTATCAATCAACTGAAGGGACATACTATGATACCGTTGTTTCATACCTTTGTTGGGACAGTATCGTAAACACACACCTTACTATAGTGCCAATACCAGAAACCCCTATAATTTACGAAAATGCTGGGATTTTATACTCAAGTTATGCAGAGAATTATCAATGGTATTTTAACTCAGCCCCAATTGCTGGTGCGACATCACAAACTTATCAACCTACTGCTCTAATGGCAGTTATATGGTGGAAGTATTCAACAATTTAGACTGTAATGCTTTTTCTGAAAAATTAGAATTTATTTACAATTTGTCAAATACCAATTATGCAAATTCTAATTTGATTTTCCCAAATCCTTTTGAATTATTATTTTATGTGGATATAGATAAAGAATATTCAATTTGGATATACGACTTAAATGGCAAAGAAACATACAATAGAAATAATCTAAATAGAATCTCAAAGCACAATTGCTCATTCTTAGAAAAAGGCTTTTATATTGTCAAAATTCAAACAAAAGATAAAACATTATTCAGTAAAATCGTAAAAAAATAATATTATAAGGA
>CAYNKH010000170.1:0-6359 GCA_964397745.1 uncultured Bacteroidales bacterium
GGAAGTGCAGTTGATGGTATAAATGCCAGTACAATAACAATTGAAGTTAATATTTCAAAGGGAATAAACTTTTATTTAGTTGGATTGCCCGATTCGGCTGTAAAGGAAAGTCAGCAAAGGATGATTAGTGCTCTTAATAATAATGAGTTTAAATGGCCAGGTAAGCGGATTGTAATTAATATGGCACCAGCAGATTTGCGAAAAGAAGGCTCGTCTTACGATTTACCAATTGCTATGGGAGTTTTAGCGGCTTCTGAGCAACTAAATTTCGAGAATATCGGGAATTATATCATTATGGGAGAGCTTTCATTAGACGGAAATGTAAATCCTATTAGAGGAGCTTTGCCCATTGCAATAAATGCGAAAGAGTCTGGTTTTAAGGGAGTTATATTGCCCGAAGCAAACACTCTTGAAGCGGCTGTTGTTGAGGGACTTGAGGTGTATGGAGTTAAAAACATTAAAGAAGTTTATGCGTTTTTAAATGGCGATACTGAGCTTAAACGTGTTGAAGTTGATGTTGAAAAAGAATTTGCAAAAGGAGTTCGTGAAACCGAAATTGATTTCTCAGATGTTAAAGGTCAAGAAAATGTTAAACGAGCTCTCGAAATTGCCGCCGCAGGTGGACATAATATAGTTCTCATCGGTCCTCCAGGTTCGGGAAAAACAATGTTGGCTAAACGAATGCCGGGGATTTTGCCTCCACTAAGTCTTGACGAGGCTATCGAAACAACAAAAATTCATTCGGTTGCAGGAAAAACTGGAGCCGGAAGTTCGTTGATGCTGCAAAGACCTTTTAGATCACCACATCATACAATTTCGGATGTTGCACTTGTTGGAGGCGGAACATATCCACAGCCAGGCGAAATTTCTCTTGCTCATAATGGAGTGCTTTTTCTTGATGAACTTCCAGAATTTAAACGCACAGTTTTAGAAGTTATGCGACAACCTTTAGAGGATAGAGTAGTAACTATTTCGCGTGCTAAATTTTCAGTTGAGTATCCAGCGAGTTTAATGCTTGTTGCGTCAATGAATCCTTGCCCGTGTGGATATTATAATCATCCCGACAAAGATTGTGTTTGCTCGCCTACAATGGTGCAAAGATATATGAGTAAAATTTCGGGGCCATTGCTTGATAGAATTGATATTCATCTTGAAGTAACGCCAGTAAGTTTCGATAAACTTTCTGAAGTTAAACCAGCCGAAAAAAGCTGTGAAATTCAAAAAAGGGTGGTTGCAGCTCGTAAAATACAAACTGATAGGTTTAAAAATCGCAAAAATGTCTATTCCAATGCTCAAATGAGTTCTAAAATGATAAAAGAGTTCTGTAAACTCGACGATACTTGTTTAGGATTAATTAAAGTGGCAATGGAAAAACTTGATCTTTCTGCCAGAGCTTATGACCGAATAATTAAACTCTCACGTACAATTGCCGATCTCGAAGGAGTAGATGATATAAAATCTTCACATATAGCCGAAGCTATTCATTATAGAAGCTTAGATAGAGAGAGCTGGGGAGATTAATAAACTTGGTAATGCTTTTTTAAAAATAGTAATAATACGAGTTATATATAATGGAAAAATTGAAATTTTCACTTAAAAATCTCTCTTAGTTCTTTATTGCTTAACTTTCCAATCCAATTTTCGCCGCTTGCAACTGTCATATCCGACAAATGTTTTTTCTTTTGAATCATTTCATCAATGCGTTCCTCGAAAGTGTTTTTTGTAATTAGGCGGTGAACCATTACATTTTTATCTTGTCCAATGCGGTAAGCTCTATCTGTGGCTTGATTTTCGACTGCGGGATTCCACCACAAGTCATAATGTATAACATGTGAGGCGGCAGTAAGATTTAATCCTGTACCAGCAGCTTTAAGGGAAAGTAAAAATATTTTATCTGCTTTGTTATTTTGAAAATTATTTACCATTTCTTGACGCTGTTTGACGCTGCTCCCACCATGATAAAACATAGGTTTTTCTCCAAATTTCTCTTGAATAAAGTGCTCTAATAAAAGTCCCATTTCTTTAAATTGTGTAAAAACAAGCACTTTTTCGCCACTCTCGATAATACTGTCAAGAAGTTCTAATAACAATTCAGTTTTACCCGAAATAGAGGCTTCTAAATTTTTGTTTTTTAAAAATTGTGTTGGATGATTACAAATTTGCTTTAAGGCCATAATCATCTGAAGCACTAAGCCTTGTCTTTTGAAAAGAGATTTATTGTCTTCGGTCGAACAGCCTTCAATTTCATCCATTGCTAAGTGCATAGTTTTTTCGTACAAGGATGCTTGCTGTTTAGTTAATAAAGCAAATTGGTTTTGTTCAATTTTATCGGGCAAATCAGAAATAATTGTTTTGTCGGTTTTCATTCGCCTCATCATAAAAGGCTGAGTTATTTTACGAAACTTGGCCGCAACTTGCTCATCATTATACATTTGTATTGGATTGGCATATTCAGTTTTAAAAGATTTCACATTGCCGAGATAAGCTTTATTAACATAATCCATAATTGACCAAAACTCAGTAAGGCGATTTTCAACTGGTGTGCCACTCATCGCAATACGTATGTTGGAGGATATGCTTTTTATTGCTTTTGACTGAGCGGTAACATGATTTTTTATGTTTTGTGCTTCATCAATAACCATAATTTGCCATTTTTGCTTTTTTAACAAATCGACATCACTACGCAATATCCCATAAGTTGTCAACATTATATCTGCATCAAAATCTTTGATGTTTCGATTTGAACCATGGAAAATATGAGTGCTTAACGAAGGAGCAAATCTCTCTATTTCTGCCTGCCAGTTAATTAGTAATCCAGTAGGGACCACCACCAAAGCTTTCTGTTTATCATTAATGGCTTTCTCCTCTTTATATTTGAGTAAAACAGATATAACTTGTATAGTTTTTCCCAATCCCATATCATCAGCAATAATGCTTCCAAATCCAATACGACTATTTTTGTACATCCACGAATAACCGCGCAATTGGTATGGTCGAAGTTCTGCGTTTAAACCCGCTGGAAGTGGAATGGTCTCGTTTGTAGTCAATTCGTTTATTAAATTACGAACATCGTCAGACAACGAAATAGGTGCTCCTTGGTATTCCTCCGACAATGCAGTTTGTAACAATTGATACGAATTTAATGGTTTCTTGTCAGTTAAGGCTTTATGCAATTTTTCAATATCAGCATCGCTTACATAAATATAATCTCCTTTAAACTTGAACAGTCTTGAGGCTTTTTCTAAGAGTTTATTAAATTCTTCTTGCGAAATAAGTGTGTCTCCAATAGCAATTTGCCAATTAAAAGAAAGTAACTCATCTAAACGAATATAGCCTTGAGCTTCTTGACTTCTTTCTAATTTTACTGACACTTTCGGACGCAGCAATTTTTCCAATGATTTAGGAAGCACGATATTTATATCTAATAGTCGTATGGCTGGCAATATATCTATAAGTAATGGTGCAAACTCATCGTTGTTAAACCGCACAGGAGTAATGCCGCCCATATTAATGTAATTATCAATACCACGAATAAAAGGCGACAATAAAGATAAAGATTGTAATATCTTAAAACGCTGCTTTGCGTATTGTTTTTCTTTAAGTATATTATTTAATGGAATTGGTAATTCATCAAGCTTTGAAGTATCATCAATGCTTATTTCCACATCAAATTTTTCGTTAGGTAATTCCGAAATAATAATCACTGGTTTATAATTTTCGGATGTTAAATGATATCTGTCAAGCCAAACTTTTATACCACCGCTAATAGCATTTTCGCCAACTTCTGTAAAACCATAGTTTTTATTTTTGAAGAATAAATCTTCGTACAAATCACTGTTTGAGTCTTTTGATAACCTAACTAACAGTGCATTAATAAAAATTGATAAAAGTTCAACTGTTTGATTTTTGATTTGTAAAAATTCCTCTTCATTATTAGCCGTCTTATTAGTGAGTAATAATCCTTGTGGAATAATCTCGTTAAGCTTCGCAATTACGGTTTTTACTCTATTATCAATCATTGCTGGTAGCCAACGGACAGCAAATTTTGTGTTCTCTAACTTGATTATTTGTGGTATAATCAAACCTTTTGCCATTAAATGTATAGCAGCTAATAATAGTTTATGAAAAGCCACAACTGAAGCTTCGAAATCACGCAGCATATCAGGATTTAATCGAAATAAAGCAGGAATTAGTTGTTCAATTTGGGAGAGATTATGATTTTGTCCAGTAATAAATATTTGATTATTATTATTTATTTGCAAACCCAATTTTGTTCTATTTGATAAACCAAGCTCTTTATTTTGAGCAAATTCAGAGAATATCATTTCAAAGTCAAGGTTTTTATTTAAAATGCGGCTTGCTACTTTTGAGATACGCACAATTTGTGTAGAATATTTAAGTTTAAAATTTCCTGAAGGATAAAAAGGCGGTTCGTCTGGCAATAATTGAACTAAGGCTTCGGTCATATTTTCTAATTGCGAAAAATCGACCATTTCATAAACAGTGTCTTTGTTTGTTTCGGCTTTTTTTGACTTCTTTGGTCTTTTTGTTTTTAAAATTTTATCCAAACTAAGAATTTCTGTTTTCTTTTGGTCAGCTATGAATATTCCACGTTTTTTAAGTTCTTCTAATAATTTTACTTTATGAATTTCAAATACGAGAAAAGGATTATTGTCAATTTCGCGGCTTACCATATAAATAACAGAAGCAAGGTGCTTGCATGGTACCGCCCAATCTGGACACGAGCATTGCATTTTAAAATCCGTCCATTGTTTTGGAAAAACTCGTAAGCCCACTTCATTAGCAATATCAAGTATAGATGGGTCGAGTTCGCGATTTAATAATTTTGAGATAAGTGCGGGACGCTCAATAATTTTTGTCATTAGCACATCAATATCCTCTTCAAAAAAAGGTGGAATAATTACATTAACTGTATATGGCGTTTTACGGCTACCCGAAACTTTAGCAGTTATCCTGTTATCTTTTATCTTTATGCTAACCACGTTACCACGACGAGCATAAGTTGCTCCACGAGGTAATCTATTATCATAATCTACATTTTCTAACGAACGAAGCCAATGTTCGCCCCACCATGTTTTTCCAAATTGCATTGCCATTTTTAGTGATTTTTATTAGCGGCTAAAATTAAAAGTAAATTCATATATTATTTGATAAAAGATTAGGTTTTTCTTCACATAGTTTATGCAAATATTGTTAATATCAGGTTTATGCTTAGGGCTTGTCAAACAATAAAATTGACGTGTTTTTATTTTAAAATTGCGAATTGAAAACAACAGATGACTAAAAATCTTATTAAAATTCATTTATAAAATTGTGACAGGAATAACCTGAGTTCGCCACATTTTTCTATCAGAAACTAAAATAAATATTGAGTATTATCGAAATGTTATTAAACTTTAATATCTTTGTAAGTATAATAGCATACACACTAATCGAACAAGATGAAAAATACAGAAGATTTAAAATTGGCAGTCCTTATAGATGCTGATAATATTCCATACTCAAATATATCGGGAATGCTTGCTGAAATTGCAAAACTTGGTGTTCCAACAATAAAAAGAATTTATGGCGATTGGACAAAACCAACAGTATCGGGTTGGAAACCAGCTTTACTTGAGCATGCTATTACTCCGATACAGCAATACAGTTACACACAAGGGAAAAATGCTACCGACTCGGCAATGATTATTGATGCAATGGATATTTTACATAGCGAAAAAGTTGATGGTTTTTGTCTTGTATCAAGCGATAGCGATTTTACTCGTCTGGCAACACGTTTGCGCGAATCTGGAATGCTTGTTATTGGTATTGGAGAAAAGAAAACTCCCAGACCGTTTATTGTTGCCTGCGATAAATTCATTTATATTGAGATTATTTCAAAGTTAAATATTCAAAAATCTGAAAGTTCAAAAACTGAAAAATCTCAAGATAAAGATAAGGATAAAGATAAAACTGCTGATGTTGAAAAAATTAGCAGTAATCTTATAGGAATACTTAAAAATAGTGTTGATGCTATTGCTGATGACAGTGGATGGGCTTTTCTTGCCGAAGTTGGTGCCTTAATAATTAAAAAGAAACCCGATTTTGACCCCAGAAATTACGGATTCACAAAATTAACTCCACTCTTTAAATCTCTTAATAAGCATTTTATTATTGATGAACGTGAAGTTGAAAAAACTCATATAAAATATTTTTTTATAAAAATAAAATAGGTTTTTTAGTTCTCTGTTGTCGGTGATTTCGGCTTCGCTCAATCACCTTAGCATTTTAATAGGTGATTGAGCGAAGCCGAAATTATCTGCGAAATCTGCGAGACATTTTTTCTTTTTTCTCTGTGT
>CAYNKH010000171.1:0-6260 GCA_964397745.1 uncultured Bacteroidales bacterium
GATAATAAAAGCGTTAATTGTATTGAACAATAAATTTATTAAAAAACTACTTGCATCAAAATATACATTATGAAAAGAGTATTGATATTGCTTTTACTAGTTGTTACGATAGATGGGTTTTCGCAGCAGATAATCAGAGGCTATACTGCCAGTTTTTCGTATGGTTTTTTATCAAAAGGAGACGATTTTACAATGCGATATAGTGGTGAGGATTACACTGCAACAGCACGAGAAACAAATGGGAGTTGCTTAGGTTTGGGATTTCCATTTGATGTCGGATACAAAAGAAACCGCTTTGTGTTTACGCCAGGTTTAGAATTTTTAAGCTCAAATTACGAACTCGAACTTGACAAAATTGTACCCGTCTTTGGAGCAAATAGCGACAGTCTTAAATTAAGCTCTTTTATGATAATCCCTAAAGTTGAATTACTTTATAAATTTCATTTCCACATTAAATCTGTTCATTTTTCAATAGGTGCTGGAGTCGATTTTAGATTACCCATATCTAATAATATTACACTCACAACAAAAGACAAAGCAGATTTGATTGAATACGATGCTACACAAAGCGGGACAAGTGACCACATCACTTTTAAACCAAATACTGTTTACTCAAATCTTGCGGATCTTGGCTTTCATATTAGTCCAAAAATAAATTTCGATTTTTATATGGCAAGATTTCTTGCATTAAATGTTTTTTATACCGCTTCGCCATTAACTACTTATACCGATAAGCCTGCACTACGTGGATATGGCGGAATTGGCGTAAGTTATTTAGTTCCTATGGGTAAAAAAGATGATGCTCAAGTTTTACAATATTATAAGCAATAAAACATACTGACATGAAAAAAATATTTGTTACAATAATTATATTCATAATTAGCCTTGCAAGCATATTCTCGCAAGAGATAGTACCAGTTGTACAAGCTGGTCATTCGGGTGCTATTTTACATGTTGAGTGGGATCCAACAAGCCGATACATCGCAAGTATTGATGTAAATAATGAGTTGGTAATTAACGACATTATCAGCGGAAAAATGTTCTATAGAATAAAAATACCTAGCGATAAAATAGTAATGGCTCTGAACTTTGATAGCGAAAACAGTTTAAAACTGGCAACTGCTTCGAAAACCTATAAATTTGACATGCAAACACTAGAACTTGAAACTAGTTCGGGTAAAATGCAACGAAAAATGCTAAGTAATGAGTTTAAAATACATGGTGCGGTATTAAGAAAAGGAAACAAATCTTTGTTTAACAGAGATGCTTATTCGCAATTTACATTTGCTGCAAATTCAATTGATGGGAAACATGTAGTTGCTGGTGACGAACGCGGATGTGTTTATTTTTGCAACAAAAATTTAAACCTAAAGAAATTTGACCACACACATTTTTTAAATGTTAACGACATTGATTTTTCTGCTGATGGTAAATTTGTTGCTATAGCTTCATCTGATAGGTCAATTTCTATATGGAGCTTACCCGAGTTTAAATTTGAAAAACGGGTTATACCACGAAGCTTTAACATTTCGTCTATTGTTTCGCACCCAAACGACAGCCTTATTGCCTTTGGTGATGAATTAGGTTTTGTATATCTCATGAAATTCGAAAATGACAAAGTCAGTTGTCAGGGCGTAAATGCCCATAATGGAGTTGTAAATGATGTTTGCTTTTCGCCAAACTCTAATATTACAGGCACTGCTGGAAGCGACAATATGGCGGCAATAGTGGATTTTGAAAATAAAAGCGTTTTACAAAAATTTAGATTACACCCAAATGCAGCAAAAGTCAAGCAAACATTCAATATTCAAAGTATCCAAGAAAAAGTTACAAACGAGGATAAAGACGGAACTTGGTTTGACGAAAATGTTTATTCTGTAGCAATAAGCCCCGATGGTAAAACTATTGCATACTCTGGTGGAAAATGGGGATTGACAAATCCTGTTTTAAAAGTATCGTCAATAAATAACCTCAATATAAATAAACCAAAAGAGGAAAGGAAACCTAAAAAAGCTGATCTTGGTCTTATGTCAAAAACTAATGAACATATTTTTAATCAGTTATATTTTACTGACGACAAAGAATTTTATGGTTGGGGCGAAGATCAAAACAAAGCCGTTAAATTTAATACAACAATTACCGGATACACAGAAAAAAATCAAACAAACACAAATAATGTTTTTACAAGTAACAAACCAACTAACATCTTATTCGTTCAAAAGATTGCTGATAAAACGGCAAATTCTGATTATATTATCAAGACAAATCCAGAAAATGACGACACTTATACTTGTAAAGGCTTTGAAATAGAGCGAAAAACCAAAGAAGGTAAAACTATAAAATTTACTGGACACAGAGGATATATTAACGACTTTGAATTGATTACAGGAAAAAATTACTTAATAAGTTCGGGCGAAGATGCCTCAATGATAATTTGGAACTTGGAAACAGGCGAAAAACTATTAAGTATTTATGTTGTCGATATGGGCAAATTAATATTTATCACTCCCGACAATTATTACATGGCCACAGGTGATGCACTTACAGGTTTGGGATTTAATTTTGACAGTAAGGTTTTCCCGGCTGAGCAATTCGACATCAAATATAATAGACCAGATTATGTATTGCAGTCGTTTGGATATTTCGATCAAGACATGGTAGAACTTTATCATAAAGCATATCTTAAGCGCATATCAAAACTTGGGTTTACTGAACAAATGCTTAAGGGCGAAATAAATCTTCCGGAATTAAAAATTGAGAATCTTAGTAGTATCCCGCTTCAAACTACAAATAAAAATATTTCTGTCGAATTATCAATGACAGATAAAAACTACAATCTTGATAGAATTAATGTTTTTGTTAATGATGTTCCATTAAATGGCACCAAAGGGATGCCACTAAAAGACGAAATCTCTAATTCTGCAAATAAAACAATAGAAATACCTCTTTCAAAAGGGACAAACACAATTTATATCTCCTGCCTTAATGAAAAAGGAATTGAGTCGCTCAAAGAAGAGCTTTCAGTAAATTATGAAAGTTCCGACAACTCAAAACCAGATTTGTATCTAATTTCTCTTGCAGTAACAGATTACGAGCAATCTCAATATAATTTACGTTATACCATTAACGATGGCAAAGGTTTTATAAAACTCTTTACAGATAATGCTAAAAACTTTAATAAAGTTCATGTTCATACTTTTTATAATGAGAATTGCACCCGCAAAAATGTTCTGGCAGTAAAAGATGAGTTGCTAAAATCGGGAGTTGATGATTATGTTTATGTTCATATTGCAGGACACGGCTTACTCGATGATAATCTTGATTTTTATTTTGCTACATCAGATATTGATTTTGCAAATCCCTCAATAAACGGATTAAAGTACGATGAAATAGAAGGATTACTTGATGGAATTCCAGCACGAAATAAACTGTTATTAATGGATGCCTGCCACTCAGGCGAAGTTGACAAAGATGACGATTTTGCTGTAAATACTGTTACCGATGGTGATGATACTCGTGGTGTTACAATGTTTAGCACTAAAGCAAGTACTACTCCCAAAACTGGCTTACATAACTCTTTTGAATTAATGCGACTTTTATTTGCTGACCTAAAAAAAGGAACAGGAACAGTTGTAATTTCAGCAGCATCAGGTGGCGGTTATGCCTTAGAAAAAGAAGACATCGAAAACGGAATATTTACATATTGTCTAATGGAAGCCGTTTCAAAAAACAAAGCTGATATTAACAATGATAAAAACATTAACGTTTCGGAACTGCGAAACTATATTTTTGAAGGCGTAAAGCGCCTTAGTGCAGGCAAACAACAACCAACATCACGAAGCGAAAATTTAATGAATGATTTTAGGATAAAATAAACTTGAACGGTTTTAGTGTCGTCAGCATATCATAATTCAGGAAAAGGTATTGGTTTTTATTGTAGTTATTAACAAATTTATCTAAAAATAATCACCGCTACTATACGATAAAATCGTGTGGTAGCGGTGATAAGTTGTAAAGTGTCTTAGCTATGTTTTATTTTCTAACGTCTAGTTCTTTCATTATGTGTTGAGCATCGTATAATTCGTCGATTACCCAAAGAACATATCTAGCGTCAACATTTATTGTGCGTTGAAGTTCTGTGCTAAAGATTAAGTTACTGCATAGCCATTCCCAGTTTCCGTCAAAGGCAAGACCAATAAGATGACCTTCGCCATTGATAATTGGAGAGCCAGAGTTACCGCCAGTTATGTCGTTATCGCTAAGAAAACAAATTGGTAAACCTCCTGTTTCGTCAGCATATTGTCCAAATTCTTTATTGAGAATTTTTGTTTTTAACTCGCTTGGAACATTAAACTCACTATTTGTAGGGTCTTCTTTTTCGAGAATCCCATCAGCATAAGTTAGATAATGATAATGAACAGCATCACGAGGTTCATAACTATTTACGGTCCCGTAAGTTAATCTTAGAGTTGAGTTAGCATCAGGATAGAAAATGCGGTCTTTTTGGAACTCACGTAAACCTTCGATAAATAACCTTTCGTTTAATCCAATGTTCTCCATTGCTCCAAGATAGGCCATTTGAACGGAGAAAATATCACCGAATACAGCTTGTACATACCCAAAGAGTGGATCTTTTTCAAGAACCTTCTTTTTTGGATTTGTTAAAAACTCGTCCATTCTTACTTTGTCAGTAAAAATTGATTTTTCAAAAACATCATTAATAAATTTATCTATAGATTCATATTCAGTTTTTGCTTTATAATTTTTAAAGATAAAATCGCTAAAAACAGGGCTTCTCTTTTCAACTGGAACATTGTCAACATAGTATTTTATGACATTAGTGAAAACTTTTTTATCGGTTGCAGGGAAATATTTTGCAAACATTTCTTCTGATACTGATTTTAGATTTTCTGTTGACATACTTATAGCATCAGCGTTTCCTTTAGAGTCCTCGAGTAAAGTTTTTAGTCCCATAAATGATTGTACACTCATTACGTGCTCTCCTGCTTGAAGTAAACCTACCGATATATATATAATATCATTTGTTGCTGGACCAAAAGCTTCGTAGCTCTCTTTAAGGTTCTCTAGTATTTTTCCATATTTTTTAGTTCTATCTTCATTGCTATTTACCCAGTTCTGAAAATCTGTTTCGAGTTCTTCTCTTTGGGCGATTGCATCGGTATTTCTTAAAGTCGTGGCTTCACCATCAAATAGTTTCCATCCGTTTGCATTTCCGGCATAGCTGTCTGCATAAGCTAATTTTACTTCTGTGCTGGCTTCCATTTCCTCTTTGAGAGGCTTTAGCTGAGCATACAATAAATTTACAATTGTTGGATTAAAATAATCTCTTTTGTATTTCATTCCGTAAGAGCTTAAATACCTTTCTGTTTGCCCAGGAAATCCCATAATCATTGCAAAATCGCCTTCTTTAACTCCTTTAATTGAGATTGGTAGCGAATGTAAAGGTACGTATGGAACATTGTCTTTGTCAAACCCTTTTGTTGGTTTGCCATCGGGAGACATATAAACTCTAAAAATTGAAAAGTCGCCAGTATGACGCGGCCACATCCAATTGTCGGTGTCGCCACCAAACTTTCCAATGTCAGACGGAGGAGCGCCAACAAAACGAACATCACCAAATGCTTCGTAAGTAAATAAATAATATTCTCCGCCTTGGTACATTTCGGATACGCTAGCTTCGTAATCATTTCCTTCGCGGGCTTCGGTTTCTATTTCTTTAATGATTTTTGCTATCATTTTTTCACGATCGGCTTCGCTTGTCTCATCATTTATGTCTTTTAAAACTCTTTCAGTTACATCTACAATTTGAACGACTCTTGTAACTCTTACTCCTGGAACAGCGATTTCTTCTTCGAGACTTTTTGCCCAAAAACCATCGTCGAGATAGTTATGCTCAGTTGTACTTAATTTCGTAATTGCTTCGTAGCCGCAGTGGTGATTTGTAAATAATAATCCTTGTTTGCTAACTATTTCACCTGTGCAAAAACCCATGCCCTCTTCTGTTTGAAGCTGGAAAATAGCATCTTTTAAACTTGAGTTGTTTATGCTGTATATCTCTTCGGCGGTTAACTTACAGCCTAATTTTTGCATGTCAGCATAATTCATTTGTGCAATCTTACTCGGAATCCACATTCCTTCGTCTGGAGTGGCGTAAACTCCCAAAAACAAAACCGCACTTACAATTAGTAATAGTAATTTTTTCATAAGTTGTAATTTATAAATTATTTAGTTATTTATTA
>CAYNKH010000172.1:0-6227 GCA_964397745.1 uncultured Bacteroidales bacterium
CATTATTCTATAAACTGGTATCATCTTAAATCCGTCTAAGTCAGTTGTTCTGAATCTAAACAAAAAAATCCGCCAACATATATTGACGGATTATGTAATTTTATTGATTATTGTCTGTTAATAGATTTCAATAACGTATGGCATTCTAGCCTGCACACCTTCGAGTTTTTTTACGTCTTCGAGGAGTTGATAAAATTTATAGTTTTCTCCAAGCGTTTCTTTAATTAAGTTTTCGGATATGCTTACAGAAGTACTTTCCATAATTTTCTGCATAAAGTCTTCTTTTTCAGGATATTCCCAAATGCGGTAATTATCTTCTACGTCAGCAAGGCTCACAGCTTTTTTAACTGCATCATCTAGTCCTCCAATTTCATCAACAAGACCAATTTCTAATGCGTTTACTCCACTCCACACACGACCTTGTCCAATAGAATCGACTTCAGCTTTTGTCAGCTCTCTTCCATCAGCAACTCTACCAATAAACACATCATAAAAATCTTCTATTTGTTTTTGGATAAAAGCCCCTTCTTCGGGCGTAAAAGCTCGCATAATTGAGCCATAATCGGAAAAGTTATTGGTTTTAACACCGTCTATTGTGATGCCAAGTTTATCTGTCATTAGTTCTTCCAAGTTAGGAATCATTCCAAAAACTCCGATTGACCCAGTGATAGTATTAGGTTGAGCAAAAATGTACTTAGCAGGACAGGCAATATAATATCCACCCGATGCTGCAAGATTACCCATTGAAACAACAACAGGTTTTACTTCATTGGTTAGTTTTACTTCTCTCCAGATTATTTCACTTGCTAGACCAGAGCCTCCAGGGGAGTTTACTCTTAGTACAACAGCTTTTACATCATCGTCTTCACGAGCTTCGCGTATAATATTTGCCATCCAGTCTCCAGCAATACTTCCACCGGCCTTTGCACCATCTACAATGTCGCCTTCTGCAAAGATTACTGCGACTTTATTAGTAGAACTGTTTTTTGCTTCTTTTTTAAGTCCAGCCTTACTGTAATTTGAAATGCCGATAATATAATCATCTTTATCTTTTTCAGTAACACCACTTTCTTTTTCAAGCTCAGCAAGAACTTCGTCGTAGTATTTTATTCCGTCAATAAAACCATATTCGAGAGCTGTTTCTGGATTATAAATTAGCATACTGTCTGCGAACATATTTAAATCAGCAATATCAATATTTTTTTCTTTGGAAACTTTTGCACACATATCATCCCAAATACTCTGTATAAGCGTAATTGATTGCAATTTGCTTGCTTCGCTCATTTTGTCGCTCATAAATGGTTCTACTGCAGACTTAAATTGTCCATGACGAAAAATTTGTGCTTCTACACCAAGTTTTTCGAGGGCTCCTTTGTAAAACATAACCTGACTAGCTAAACCTTTCCACTCAATTCCTCCCATAGGAGTCATATAGATTTTATCAGCAATAGAAGCCAAATAATACGCTTTTTGAGTGTACATAGATGAATAACAAATAATAAATTTGCCATCAGACTTAAAGTCAATAAGTTTATTTCTTATCTCTTCGAGACTTGCCATTCCGGCAGGAAGACCACTAAGCTCCAAGAAAATCCCTTTAATTCTGTCGTCTTTTTTAGCTTTTTCGATTGTCTTTAATATGTCGTTAAGCCCAAGAGCCTTTTTTGTTGAGAAAGACATAAAGTCAAGATTATCAAATGGATTATCAGAGGTCTTATCAGGAATGTCAGATGATAAGGTCATCTTTAACACTGAATTATCTTTTACAACAACCTCACTTTCACCAAACCCCGCTATAATTGTTGCGAAGACTCCGAATATGATACCAAAAACCACTACAAGTGTAATAAAACTTCCGACAACTGTTGCCAAAGTATATTTCCAAAAACTGTTTTTCATAATTAGATTTATATTTCGTTAATAACTTAATCCTGCTAAATTAGAATTTAATTTAATACAAAACTATAACATTAACAGAATATTAACTTATTATTTACAGATTTCGCTATATCCAATAACATTATTAATTCTATTCTCAGTGGCGGTTTTTTGCTCATTATATGGTAAAGCCTGTTCCCAGTTTCCATACATTGGGTTAGGCAGAATAATGTATTCAAGACCAAATTTATTTTTATTGTTTTCTACTATATCTTTACCCATATTTTGTTCTCTCTGCTCAAAAATGCCGTCAAAATCGTTAAGATTATCACCCACTAATAGTATAATATTGTATTTTTCATTTACCATTGCACGGCGATTAATTTTGCTACTTTCGTCTGATCTGAAAAAATAATTTTCCTTTGAAACCTCAGGGAAGCCAAGTTTTTCCATATTTACAAAACTTGCTTCAAGTTCATTTTCACGACGATTTGAAATGTAGATTATTTCAACTCCTTTTGATTTTACATAATTTAAGAAATCTATTGCTCCAGGAGTAGCTGTTGCACATTCTTTGTCTGTCCATTCTTTCCAGTTTTCTTTTGTGTAAGAGGTGTTGGTCTCAATTAAATTTGCTTGAAAGTAAGAATTGTCCAATAAAGTTTCATCAATATCAAGAACCACTGCAAGGGGTTTGTCATTAGATGCAAGGTTCATTCTTGTGTCAAGTGCAAGCTTTGCATGATTAAACGCCTGATAACAACAAGCCTGATATTCGGCTGATTGCTGCACCCATAATGTAGAGTTTAACTGATACTCTGAAGTCTCAATTACTACTTTTTCTTCTTCAGTTACATTTGCTTTTTGCCCAGAATTACATGACCATAAAACAATTAAAAAAGCAAACACCATAAAAATTCCTAATAATTTTTTCATTTTTTTATTTATTTAGTTGATAATGTAGCAAATATAATCAGAAGATATTAAAACATGGAAATTATTTGAAATATTTTACCCAATTTCTAAATGGTTTTTAAGTAGGAGTAAAATATACCTATCAGAAAATGTAAAAAAACGCACAGTACTTATTGATATCATTACTGTGCTATAAGGTTTTTTATATTTTTCACTGCCTTATAATTTAATGTTTGATTTTTATCAGGACAGTAATAAAATTGGTATCAGAGTGTTTTGCAATAAGTCTTAGAATAAAAAACATCATTCATAATTTGATATAATTATTTTTTTAGTATCTTTGTATAAACAATCAATATTAAAACTTAAAATTATGGAAAAATTATTAGGATTATTTACTTCTAAGCCTGCAGAAATTATCGAACAAGAAAACTTTTTTAAAAAGACCTTTAGGCTAATGTTTTTGCTTGCTGCTGCTATCATTGCTGCGTATGGTGTTTATAGCGTTATTTCTGTCGCTGTTAATTATTTCGATGTCGTTTTTAATATGGATGCATTTCCAATTATCAGACATTTAATTCTATTTGTGTTGTGTTTAATTATTGCTGTTGCAACCTATTTGTTTATTATTGGTGCTTTATATAATAGAGCAAAGCTTATTTTAAATGACCCAACAACAAATTTAGTTGACATTATGCCAGGTGTTTTTAAAACTATTGGTGTAATTGGTGCAATTATTCCTCTTGCAATTGGTTTAATTACATTGTTTTCAACTGCATTGGTGGCTATGCCATTTTTTCCAATGGATGGGCTTGTCGGAATCATTTCATCGCTTAGCTTTGTTGATATCCCAGGAACCTTTTCTGGTCTTGGTGTAGATACTTTTAAAGAGTATTTTTCTCAACTGTTTCAAGTAGGTTTCTTTGTTATGATACTTAGCATATTTGTAGCGTTTATAAATATTGTTGGAATGTATTTAGTTTCTGCAATTTATAAACTTGTTGTTGACTTTCTTAGAAAATAAAATCTAATCTACCAATAAAAAAACGCTGTAGTTTTAGAATTACAGCGTTTTTTTATTGGTAGCATTGTTGTATATCACTGCTTGAGCAGGATTTAATATGAGCATTTGATAGTCTTTTTGTGATGCCGATTTATGTACTCAGGTTATTAACTTAAGTGTCATATTGTTTTAAAAGAGAATTTTTCTAAATTTGTGTCAAATAACCAATCCCATGTTAAACTTACATAAATTAAGCATAGATTATGCGGAAATTGTAAAAAAAAGACTGAATATCTTTCCAATATTGTTATTTACAGGGATTTTTCTAATAAATTATAGTTATTACTTATTTCATTTCCCTATTCCTGGTTTCTCAAATGATGCAATACAATATTTTTATTCCGCTTTTCAAATAATTGATGGCAATTTACCAATTAGTAATATGCCTGTTGATATACCTCTTGGGTATTCACTTTTTTTAAGCATTTTTATTTTGCTAAAGCTGGATATAGTAATAATAGTCTATGTTCAGATTTGCATTATGTTTGCAGTTTCATTGTTTTTATTAGTTGAGGTAAAAAAAATAAACTTTTACGCAGGTCTGATTTATGCAATACTATTAGGTGTTTGGATTTGCGACCCAAATGTCATGAATCATAACACATATTTTTATCCTGATAGTCTTTTTTCAAGTTCAATCGTTTTTATAATTGCCTTTTATTTAAGATATTTAAGAAAAAAGGATTTTTTTAGTTTATTCGGTATTTCTGTCGGTTTTATAATTGGGATTTCTTTAAGGTCGAATGGCGTGTACTTGACTTTTATAATAATACTATTATTGTTTGCTTTACTTAAGGATAAAAAGTATAAAATTGCTATGTCTTTTGCTGGTAGTACCCTAATGCTCTTATTGGTTCTAAGTACAATTAATTATTTGTTAAAGGATAGCTTTTTTCCAGGCGATTATAATCGAATAAAAATAGTAGTAAAGAGAATCTTCACAAGTGAAGATGAGTACTTTTATAAACTCAACCAAGACTCAACAATTGCTCCGTTAAGTAGAGATAGTCGAATTGTAATCTTTAATGATTATTTGTTTAATATGCGTTATAATCGGCCTTCATTTTATTATTCTCACTTAAATTACAACAAAATTAAATATGATAATATTAAATTGGAAATTGATAAAGAACTCGATGATAATGAAGAGTATATTCATTTTAGAAGTGTTGAAAACGCAAGTTTAGATATAGCTTATATTGCTGCCAGAATATATAGTAATCACAATTATAAAAGCTATGTTGATGCCGATATCGAAAAGATTATTGATTGTAGCTATCGGCCTAGAAATAAAACTGTCTATACCACGCATGTTATTTACTCCTCATATTATTATCTTCTTTGTAAATTTGGCATTCCTGTTATTTTATTTATTCTTGCAGGAATAGTGCAACTGTTTTGCATTTTTAAAAGAAAGCGTTTTCATAAGGCTTGGCAATATATACTTATTATTAGTTGTTTCCATTGGTTGTCAATTCTTTTAATAACGTTTGCACATGATAGAGTGCAGTCAAGATACGTAATTGTTACCGAATTTGTATTGTATTTAACAATAGTTTTGAGCGGCATACAATTGTTCTCAAAAAAACCGATTTTTAAATGATTTGTTTGTGCCAAACTTAACTAGTCTTTGTATAGTCTTTCACTATCCTGCATATCCATCCACATCGCAAATAAAACAGATTGAAAAGCAGAGGTGAAAAGAAAAATAAATGCCAATACTGTTACAGGGTTTACATCTGTTTTAAGAAAGAATGCATGATTTATTATTTTTATTCCATATGGTATTGAAACTATAAACAAAACAAACGAAATATGATAAAGTAAAAACAAGGGATGGAAATCTCTAAAAAGATACTTTATCCAGAGTCTTTTAAAAAATGATTTGAACAATAACCAAGAAACTCGAGGAATAACTTTAAAGACCTTCATTTTTGATTGTTCACCAATATCGTAAATTGGTTTTATTTCGACCTCTTTAAGTGTACAAAATGCAATATTTAGTTTTACAAGCATATCATTAGGCATACCATAATATTTATAAATTTTATGTAATTTAATTGCATTGAGAGCATCATTTGAAATTGCTGTGTATCCTGTTTGCGTATCAGAAACATGCCAATATCCACTAGCCAATTTAGTTAAAATTGATAAAATTGAATTTCCGAAAAAACGCACCTTCGGAATAACCAAGAGTGCACTTCTATGAATAAGGCGATTCCCTTTTACATAATCAATTCCATCTTCGATTACTGGTCTGCAAATCGATTCTAACTCATCAGGATCCATTTGTCCGTCACTAGCCATCACTGCGGTACAATCAATACCATAATCTTTTGCCCACTTATAACCTCTGGCAATTGCGGCTCCA
>CAYNKH010000173.1:0-6210 GCA_964397745.1 uncultured Bacteroidales bacterium
GTCAAATGCAAATTTTATTAATTTAAAACTGTTGCGCATGAATAATACGGGTTAAGATGCCTCGACATTGTAAAAAAAAATATATTGCTCCTTCTTAGGGTTTGTCAAACAATAAACTTCACTTCGATATAAACTCACTTACATATAAATCAACACATCGCTTTTGTTGTTTTTCTTTGTTTTCACAACATTACACAAACTCCCGCAAAGTTTTTACAAATATATTTTAAAAAAAAATACCAGGTTTTTATTTAAAACGGTTCTAAATTACGCTAAAAACATCATAATATGTTGTTTAATCATACAAATACATAGCAAAAATTTTACTTTTGTGAGTGATTTTTTGCAAGAATTGTTATGAGTAGAAACTCGACTATTGAACATAAGGGTGTTGTAGCAGATATTAAAAGTGATGCTATTTTTGTTGATTTAGTTGTTCAATCGGCATGTGCTGCATGTCATGCAAAATCAGTTTGTGGAATAGATTCAGCTCTAAAAACAATAGAGGTCAAAACTGATAAAAAAACATTTAACATAGGAGAAAAAGTTAAAGTAGTAATGCGTGCATCGCTTGGTATGAAAGCATTATTTTTAGGATATGTGCTTCCTTTTATCCTTGTATTGGCAACATTAATAGTCTTGATGTCTCTAAATGTGTCAGAAGGTTTATCGGGTTTGGTATCTATTCTAATTTTAGCACCTTATTATTTAACACTGTATTTTTTTAATGATAAAATAAAGCGAGAATTTAATTTCGATATAGAAAAAATTTAATTACTAAATTATGGATATTATTCTAAATACCTTAATTACACTTAGTGCTTTGGGAGTTGTACTTGCAATAATACTTTTTGTAGTTGCACAAAAATTCAAAGTTATCGAAGATCCAAAAATTGATGAAGTTGAAGCCTGTACTCCTGGTGCCAATTGTGGTGGCTGTGGACTTCCAGGCTGTCGTGGATTTGCCGAAGCTTGCGTTAAAGCCGAAACCCTCGAAGGAATATACTGCCCTGCTGGCGGAAATGAGGTTATGAAAGGAATAGCCGAGGTTTTGGGTTTGACGGCAGAAGAAAAAGAGCTGCAGATTGCAGTGGTTAGATGCAATGGATCTCATGATAAACGCCGTAAAACCACCACGTATGACAGTGCATTATCTTGTGCAGTTTCGGCTACATTATTTGGTGGCGACACAGATTGCCAATATGGATGTCTTGGACTTGGAGATTGTGTCGAAGTATGTACTTTTGACGCTATCTATATTGATGAAGAATCTGGATTACCAATTGTTGACGAAGACAAATGTACAGCCTGCGGAGCGTGTGTAACCGCATGTCCTAAAGATATTATTGAATTAAGGAATAAAGGTAAAAAGAGCCGCAGAATCTATGTTTCATGTATAAACCAAGATAAAGGAGCACCGGCAAAACGTGCCTGCGATTCGGCTTGTATAGCTTGTAATAAATGTGTAAAAGTTTGCCCATTTGATGCAATTGTTGTGGAAAATTTCTGTGCATACATCGACTACGACAAATGTAAACTTTGTCGCAAATGTGTCGAAGAATGTCCAACAGGTGCCATTTTAGAATTAAACTTTCCACCACGTAAAGTAAAAGTAGAAAATAAAGAAACCAGCGAAATAGAAAACTAAACGAATAAACTAATTATAGGAGATATAACAGTGTTAAAAACTTTTCCAAAAGGCGGTGTACATCCTAAAGAGAACAAATTCTCGGCAGGGAAACCCATCGAAACCATCGAATTACCAAAACAGGTAAGCATTCCTATTGCTCAACATATTGGAGCACCAGCAGAAGCTGTTGTAAAAAAAGGAGATCAAGTAAAAGTTGGCCAACTAATTGCTAAAAGTGGCGGTTTTGTTTCTACAAATATTCACTCATCAGTATCGGGAACAGTCTTAAAGATTGATAATGTGTTGGATACTTCAGGATATAAAAAAACCTGTATAATTATTAATGTGGAAGGAGATGAGTGGTTAGACAGCATTGATAAAAGCACTGAGTTAAATACAAATATCGATATTTCGGTTGATGAAATCAGAAATAAAGTTTTGGATAGCGGAATAGTCGGACTTGGCGGAGCTACTTTTCCAACTCATGTTAAACTGTCTGTTCCTCCAGGTAAAACTTGTGAGTATTTAATTATAAATGCTGTTGAGTGCGAACCATATCTTACTGCCGACCACCAACTTATGTTAGAGAAAGCAGATGAAATAATGGTGGGAAGCCAACTAATACAAAAGGCAATTGGTGCAAATAAAATACTTATCGGCATTGAAAACAATAAACCTGACGCAATAAAAATAATGAGCGAAGTTGCCAAAAAATATGAAAATATTGAAGTGCATCCTCTAAAAGTGATGTACCCGCAAGGAGGCGAAAAACAACTAATTAAAGCTCTTATCAACCGAGAAGTCCCATCGGGAGGACTACCAATTAATGTTGGGTGCGTTGTACAAAATGTAGGAACCGCATTTGCAATTTACGAAGCCGTACAAAAAAACAAACCACTATTTGAGAGAGTAGTTACAGTTACAGGGGAATCACTATCAAAACCTTGTAATATCTTAACACGAATTGGCACACCCACAATTGAGCTTATCGAAGCAGCAGGAGGATTGCCCGAAGATACAGGAAAAGTTGTCAGCGGAGGTCCAATGATGGGAAAAGCACTTAGTACAATTACAGTTCCTGTTACAAAAGGAACATCAGGAATTCTTATTATTCCAGCTAACAAATCTTTGCGACCAAGCACATATAATTGCATTAGATGTGGTCGCTGCATGACGGTTTGCCCAATGGGATTAGAACCGTACCAGCTTAAAAACATGACGCTTGTAAAAATGTACGAAGAATTACAAGCAGAAAGAATTTTAGATTGTATCGAGTGTGGTTCATGTGCATATACATGTCCGGCAGGTATTCCCCTACTCGACTATATAAGATTAGGAAAAGCAAATTTGAATAAAATATTAAGATCAAAAAAATCATAAAACAATGGCTATTAACAAGTTAACAGTTTCGATGTCTCCACATGCTTACGACAAGTTTTCCGTCAAAAAACTCATGTCAGGAGTCATTCTTGCAATGATACCCGCTTTGCTGGTGTCTATTTATTATTTTGGTTTCGATGCCATTAAAGTTAATCTAATTGCAATAGCATCATGTGTATTTTTTGAGTGGCTATTTCAAAAAGTTTTTATTAAAGGCAAACTAACAATCAATGACCACTCTGCAATTGTAACAGGAATGTTACTTGCTTTTAATGTCCCTTCAAATCTACCGTGGTGGATTATTGTTATTGGTGCATTAGTAGCAATAGGTATTGGTAAAATGTCCTTTGGTGGATTAGGAAACAATCCTTTTAATCCAGCATTAGTAGGTCGAGTTTTCTTACTAATATCATTTCCTGTGCAAATGACATCTTGGCCAAAAGTTTCAGTTCTCAATTTTGCTATGACAGATGCTCAAACTGGTGCAACTCCATTAGCAATTGTAAAAGAAGGATTAAAAAATGGAGAATCTTACTCCTCTATTATGAATTCCATGCCACATGAATATGCCGATATGTTTATGGGAAACATTGGAGGCTCACTTGGAGAGATATCTGCTGCTGCTCTTATTTTAGGCGGCTTATTTATGTTATTCCGTAAAATAATTACATGGCATATACCTGTTTCAGTTATTGGTTCTGTGGCAATTTTTACCGCAATACTTTACGGCATTAACCCAGAAACCTATGCAAATCCAAGTTTTCATCTCCTTACAGGAGGTTTAATGTTAGGAGCAATCTTTATGGCAACTGATATGGTAACCTCCCCCATGACACCCAAAGGCCAGATAGTTTTTGGGATAGGTATTGGAGTAATTACAGTTCTTATCAGAGTTTGGGGAGCATATCCCGAAGGGATATCTTTCGCTATTCTTATAATGAACTCAGTTGTACCACTAATTAATAATTGGCTTAAACCAAAACGATTTGGAGAAACCGTTAAAAAATAATTATCATGGCAAAGAAAGAAAGTACATTTTTAAATATGACGCTCACTCTGTTTATAATTACAGCAGTTGCAGCAGTTGCTCTTGGATATGTTTATAATATCACAAAAGAGCCTATCCAAAAAGCAAAAGATGAAAAGCTAAAAACTGCGATAAACATCGTTGTTCCAGGAGCCGATAAAGGTACAATCGAAATAGATACAGTAGAAATAGATGGGAAACAATTATTTATTTATACAGTAAGCATTGATGATAAAATAATTGGAACTGCAATTAATTCATTTTCAAATGATGGCTTTAGTGGATTAGTTAGAGTTATGGTTGGCTTTGATTCAGATGGCAAAATAATCGACTCCGATGTCCTTGAACATAAAGAGACTCCAGGTTTAGGAGATAAATCAAGCAAATCGGTAAGCAACTGGAACGAACGATTTAAAGAATTAGACATATCTACAATGAAAGACCAAACCCTCAAAGTAAGTAAAGATGGCGGAGAAGTTGATGCAATAACTGCTGCAACTATTACTTCGAGAGCATACTGTGATGCCATACAGAGAGCTTGGTCAGTTTATATAGCAACTATTGACGGCAACTCCCAAGAAAAAGAAACTGCCGAAACAGAAATAATTGAAGAAAATACTTTGGAAACAAAGACAGATAGTATTGTTGAACCAAATGAAGGAGGAAACGATAATGAATAACTTAAAAAACTTTACAAAAGGATTTTTTAGAGAGAATCCAGTTTTTATCTTGCTGTTAGGATTATGTCCTACGTTGGGTGTTACAACCTCAGCAATAAACGGTCTCGGAATGGGTCTTGCAACTACATTTGTACTAATTGGCTCGAATGTCGTTATTGCCCTAATCAAAGGATTTATTCCCGATAAAGTACGGATTCCTTCATTTATTGTTGTAATTGCTTCATTTGTAACGATTATCGACCTTGTAATGTCAGCTTATGTGCCAGCATTATACGAATCATTAGGATTATTTATCCCACTAATAGTAGTAAATTGTATTGTGCTTGGACGTGCAGAAGCATTTGCCTCAAAAAACACAGTTTTCTCATCACTAATAGATGGCTTAGGAATGGGATTAGGTTTTGCATTTGCCCTAACTTTATTGGGTGGACTAAGAGAAATTCTTGGCAGTATTGCTATTTTTAATTGGAAAATTTTTGAAGGAATTGCTCGTTTAATTAATCCAGCAACTGATTATACTCAACCTGATGGAATATTAGTTTTTGTACTTGCTCCCGGAGCTTTCTTCGGATTAGCATACCTAATCGTTTTAATGAAAAAAATAAGCAAATAAGTAATTTGAAAAAATAAAAATTATGGAATATATTTTAATAATAATCGGGGCTATATTTGTTAATAATATTGTATTAGCACAATTTCTTGGAATATGTCCTTTTCTTGGAGTATCAGGAAAAGTAAAAACTGCTTTTGGTATGGGTGGAGCTGTGCTTTTTGTAATGACCTTAGCTACTATCGTAACTTGGCTTATTTACACTTATATTTTATCTAAATTTGGAATAGAATACATGCGAACAATTGCATTTATTTTAGTTATTGCCTCACTTGTGCAGATGGTTGAAATTATTCTTAAAAAAATAAGCCCATCATTATATCAAGCTTTAGGAGTGTTTTTACCGCTAATAACAACCAACTGTGCAATTCTTGGTGTTGCAATTCTCGTAATTGATAAAGATTATAACCTCACTTATAGTGTAGTATATGCCGTTGGTACAGCTATCGGCTTTCTATTGGCTTTGGTAATTTTTGCTGGACTACGCGAACATATCGAAAAGTTGCCTATTCCTAAAGCAATGCAGGGAATTCCCGCAGCTTTGGTTATGGCTGGTATCTTGGCACTTGCTTTTATGGGATTCTCAGGTTTGGTGTAAAATTTAAAACTAATATCCTTACTTAACAATTTCAGAAATTTTGATTATTCCAATAATTTTATCTTCTAACTTAAGATTACCAGCTATCCAGTAGATTTTTACAACTTCATTACATATTATTATTGACGAAGTCAAGAGAGTAACACTTTATGAACTATGCAAATTCAATCAAAAATGTTTATGTCCTAACGGACAAAATAAAAACTATACTACAATTGTTTTTACTGATATTAAAGCCCTCTTATGTTTGCAAAATTGAATTTAATGATTTTTATTTACAAATAA
>CAYNKH010000174.1:0-6153 GCA_964397745.1 uncultured Bacteroidales bacterium
GGAAAATATCTTTTTAAGAATAATAAATATAAAAATCCCATGAACTTAAAATTATAATAAGAATTTATTATTTTTGTAAGCAAATTTGTAAGCAAAAAAAAATGACAGACAGTTCAAGATATAATGCACGTGGAGTTTCTGCTTCTAAGGAAGATGTTCACAATGCAATAAAAAATATTGATAAAGGTTTATATCCGAAGGCTTTTTGTAAAATAATTCCGGATGTTTTGGGTAAAGATGCAGATTACTGTAATATTATGCATGCAGATGGAGCCGGAACAAAATCATCACTTGCATATATGTACTGGAAAGAAACTGGCGACCTATCAGTTTGGAAAGGTATTGCTATTGATGCGATTGTTATGAATATTGACGATTTGCTTTGTGTTGGAGCTTCTGATGATATACTTCTGTCTTCAACAATAGGACGCAATAAACAATTGATACCAGGCGAAGTTATTTCCGAAATTATAAATGGAACCGAAGAGTTTTGTTCCCAAATGAGAAAACTGGGTGTTAATATCCAACTTACTGGCGGCGAAACTGCCGATGTAGGGGATCTTGTAAGGACAATTATTGTTGACTCTACTGTTACTTGTAGAATGAAAAAACAAGATGTGATCACAAATGAAAATATCGCTCCAGGTAATGTTATTGTTGGATTGTCATCTTTTGGCAAAGCTAATTACGAAAAAGAATATAATAGTGGTATGGGCAGCAACGGGCTTACATCTGCACGACATGATGTGTTTAATAAAAAATTGGCTGAAAAATATCCCGAGAGTTACGACCATGCAATAGATAAAGAGTTTGTTTATTCTGGGCAATGCAATCTGACCGATAAAGTTGACGGGCTTGAACTTGATGCTGGGAAACTTGTTTTATCTCCTACAAGAACTTATGCACCAATAATTAAAAGCATACTCAAAAAATATCGTAATCAGATAAACGGAATAATCCATTGTAGCGGTGGTGCTCAAACCAAAGTACTTAAGTTTGTCGATAATATGCACATTGTTAAAAACAATATGTTTGATTTGCCTCCTTTGTTTAAGTTAATACAGCAGCAAAGTGGTACTCAGTGGAGTGAGATGTACAAAGTTTTTAATATGGGACATCGCATGGAGTTGTATGTTGACGAAGATATTGCACCTGAAATTATTGAAATTAGCAAGAGCTTTGGTGTTGATGCGAAAATTATTGGTTATTGTGAGACTTCTTCTAAAAAGAAACTTACAATTATATCAGAAAAAGGAGAATTCATTTACGAATAATAAAATAGATAATGGCAAATAATTTAATATTAGATAAATTAGAAGGTGTAAAAGCTAGATTTGTTGAAGTTGGGAAGCTAATTATTGACCCATCTATCATATCAGATATGAAAAGGTATGTTAAGCTAAACAAAGAATATAAAGAGCTTGAACCAATAATTGAAGCATATGAAGAGTATAAACTTATCATTTCAAATGTAAACGATGCAAAAAATATTCTTTCTGAAGAGAAAGATGGTGAAATGCGCGAAATGGCTAAGATGGAACTTGATGAATTGTTACCACTAGTCGAGCCTTTAGAAGAAAAGATTAAGCTTTTGTTGATTCCGAAGGATCCTGAAGATGATAAAAATGCAATTCTTGAAATTCGTGCCGGAGCAGGAGGAGATGAGGCTAGTTTGTTTGCTGGAGAGCTTATGCGTATGTATGTTAAGTACTCTGAGGGTAGAGGATGGAAAACAGAAGTTACTAGTTCTACCGAAGGAACACAAGGAGGGTATAAAGAGATTGTAATCAATGTTACTGGTCATGGTGTTTATGGTGTACTTAAATATGAATCTGGCGTTCACCGTGTGCAACGCGTACCGCAAACAGAAACACAAGGTAGAGTTCATACTTCTGCTGCATCTGTAGCTATTCTTCCCGAAGCGGATGAGGTCGATATCCAACTAAATCCTGCTGACATTAAAAGGGATGAGTTTTGTTCCTCAGGTCCTGGTGGACAGTCAGTAAATACAACTTATTCCGCTATCCGTTTAACACATATACCTACTGGCTTGGTTGTGATTTGTCAGGATGAAAAATCAAAACTTAAAAACCTTGATTCTGCAATGAAAGAACTTAGAACTCGTCTTTATAATCTTGAGTATCAAAAATATATGGATGAAATTTCGAAAAAGCGTAAAACTATGGTTTCTACCGGAGATCGTTCTGCTAAAATTAGGACATATAACTTTCCGCAAGGACGAATTACTGATCATCGCATAGGTTATACTGCTTACAATTTGCAGGGCTTCTTGATGGGTGATATTCAAGAGATGATTGATAGACTTACCATGGCTGAAAATGCTGAGAGGCTAAAGGAAACACATGATGAGTAAATATAAGACAGGCTTTAAGCTAGTCTTTTGAATAATGTATTTGTCTTAATTGAGGCTGTTTTGTTATTCTGCAAATGATGAGTATTGTAGGTCAAATCAAGACTAATTAGTAAAAACATAGTTGATTTATATAGAACAATCAAGGCAAACGCATACTTTTTTATCACAATAATTTCAAATGTTTTTCATTATTTTTGAGTCTGAAAGACTCATTTATTTTAACATTTGACTGAACGTAGTGAAAGTCAAGGGTTAAAATATGCTGATGAATCTTTTTTTGGCATGATTTTTTGGTGCATAGCATTCCAAAAAGCATGACAAAAGAAAAGTATGCGTTTGCCTTGATAGAACAATAAAGTCAATTTGATAAAAACTAATTTTATTGTATATTTACATACTTAATCTAGATAAGACACTTTATGAAAAAAACAGTGCTATTATTAGTCTTTACAGTTGCAATCAATGTTGTTGCTCAAGATTATTATTGGGTGTATTTTACAGATAAAAATGCAGCCAAGTTTAATCCTTATGATTATTTTGACCAAAAGGCTATATCAAGACGTGAGAACATAAATGTATCTTTATACGATATTAGCGATTATCCTTTAAATGCAACTTATGTAAATGCTGTATCCGAATTATCGGTAGAATATATTGGTGAAACACGTTGGTTTAATGCCGTTGCGGTCTATGCAGATAAGGAAGCTATTGATAAAATAGGCAAATTAGATTTTGTTGCTAAAGTAGAAGAGATAGTTTCTACTCCAATTATGTGTGAATACGATGTTTTTGGTGATATTTATGACAGTTTTGGAGGAATATATCAAGATAAGATATTACCTCAGTTGAGAGCAATGGAGGGCGAAGAATTTGTTCGCAACAATATAGATGGGAAGGGGATAAGAATTGCTGTTTTTGATGGTGGGTTTCCCGACGTAGATACTCACTATGCATTTAAGCATCTTCGAGAAAATCAGCAAATAAAAATGACATATAATTTCCCCAAAAAACAAGAAAATGTGTATGGTTGGAATAGTCATGGAACAATGGTTTTAAGTTGTATAGCTGGAATCGATCGTAATGGAAACAAAATGGGACTGGCAACTGGAAGTGAGTTCATTTTAGCACGAACCGAAATTAATTCAGAACCAGCAAAAGAAGAGGTTTATTGGATGATGGCAGTCGAATGGGCCGATAAAAATGGTGCAGATGTTATTAACTCGAGCCTTGGTTATGGTGCAGATAGACACGATACTGAAGATATGGACGGAGAAACCTGTTTGGTTTCTCGTGCTGCAAATATGGCTGCCTCAAAGGGGATTTTAGTTTGTAATGCGATGGGAAACGAGGGCAGTCAAAATTCATGGAAAACTCTTGGTGCTCCAGCTGATGCTGATAGTATTTTGTCAATTGGTGGGGTTGAGCAAGAATCTGGATATCATATCGACTTTTCATCTTATGGACCTTCTGCGGACGGCAGAATGAAACCTAATGTTTCGGCTTTTGGAAAAGCAGATGTGGTCAAGCCAAATAATGGATATGGGGCTGCTTATGGTACTTCTTTTGCTTCTCCGCTTGTTGCTGGTTTTGTCGCTTGTGCATGGCAAACAAATAGACAGCTTTCTGCAATGGAACTAAAATCCGAAGTCGAAAAATCTGGAAATTTACATCCATATTATGATTATGCAGTCGGATTTGGAGTGCCTCAGGCAGGTCATTTTACTGGTAAAAAATATGACGAATCTAACAAAATATTTGAAATAATTACCGATACTAGTGATGTGATTATTAGTGTTAACGACAGAGAATTATATCGAAATGTATTGCTTTATTTTCATATTGAAAGTAAAAATGCTCAGCTTGATTATTATTCAGCAAATGAATTTTGGATGAATTCGGGTGATGAAATACGGATAAAACGCGAAGCATTGCAAGGAGGAAAAACACTGAGAGTTTTTTGTCTTGGATATATTGAGGAATATAAATTAGCAGAAACGGATAATTTAGTAGAGACCGATAAATCATATTATTCGCTTGTAAATACTTGTGGACAGAGGTCTTATTATAATAAAGACGTGGCAAGAGATAAACCTTCTGCTTTTGGAGTAAATTCAAAATTTTATATATTACCTTACTTGTCTTTTGGGCTTGCGATACCTCCTGATGAAGATGTAATGGATATTCACTATGGAAAGTCGAGAAATTGGCAATTTGGGTTAAAATATATCAATAATGTTAGCAAATGGTATAGAGTAGGATTGAGTATTGATTATAGCAAGTCAAAATATTTCTATGATTTTAGTCCGAATAATCTTGATCCAAGCATTGATAAAATTCAAGCTTTTGTGCAGTTAGATAGAATGAATTTTGAGTTTTTTCAACGGTTCAGATTTATACCTGGAACAAATACTGGTATTGGTGCTTATATCGACTTGGGTTTTTATGGAAACATGATGCTTAAATATACCGATAAGCAAACAACTACATATATCTCCGAAAATATTACCGAACAGTATTCTTATTGGAATAATTATAACAGATTTCACTGGGGTGTGCAAGTGAAACTTGGTCATGGAATTCTTGGCTTATATGCAAAATATAGATTTTCGGATGTTATTGGATATATTTCTCCATCAGTGTCTAAGCCTTCGTTGATAAACTTTCCACAGCTTGAAGCTGGCATTGAATTGAATTTACCTTTGATAATGAATTAGGTCAATAGAAAAAGCCCCTCTTTTGGGAGGGGCAGTGGTACCACCTAGAATCGAACTAGGGACACATGGATTTTCAGTCCATTGCTCTACCGACTGAGCTATGGTACCTTTTTTTAAGGACTGCAAATGTAAGTTAAATTTTTATTATTGCAAAAATATTCTTGTGTTTTTTACAATAATAAAACTAAATTTTTCATTTTGTGTTGATTATCAATGCTATAAGTTTATTAAATTTTTGGTTTTCATTTATTGTTAAACCCACAATTATTGTAAAATCCCCAAAAACTACGATATACAATTTTGACTTAATCGTTGCGATACATTGAGCTTTTGTCGAAATGAGCAAGCTGTTAGCTAAATCTTACGTTTCGATAAACAAAAAAATAGCTTTATCAATTCTGCATACGTTATTATTTAACGAGTCCTAAAGAATCAGATTAATCATCAATTTTTAAGAAGTCTCCTTTCATGTTGAACTCTAGTTGAATGTCATTTTCTAGTCCAACTTGTTGGTTTTTATCATCTATTTGCCATTCAATAATTACATTTTCTGGATAGTTGTTTTTTACATATTCTATAATTTGCACTGGGATGACACTATCGGGTAATTTAGAATTCGCTTCAATTTCAGTTACTTCATTTTTTGCGTTAAATTCTAAAGTAATATTGTCTTGTAATATAACCTCGTGTGATTTGGAGAAAAGTTCATTATCAATACTCACTTGTAGTACTGGATTGTTCGGGAAATGCGTCTTTAAATATGTAGCGATTTCTTCTGGTAATTCGCTTTCCGGAATGATTTTGTCTTGTGCACAGCTGGTTAGAGTTATTGAAGTCAAAATAATTGCTATCCAGAAATTAGTCATTTGATTTTTCATTTTAGTTATGTTTTTTAAGTTTATATACTATGTTTTGTTAGTTTTATTAACTGCAAAACTATTAAATTGTTTAGGTTTTGCTTTCTTTTGTTTTAATTTCGCTCTCCTCCGTTTGTTTGTGAAGTAGTAAAACTCTCTGTGTTAGTTTTGTTTTTATCTTTTTCCTGTAAGACAATGAAGAACAGGC